>JBPOJO010000107.1:0-10107 GCA_052033485.1 Bacteroidota bacterium
ATGCCCTCTCAGTTCGGCAATATTTTTTTCAATTTCGGGGCGTAAAGCTGTTTCAAAAATAAATTTTCCTTTGAAAATACCGTTTATGCTCAAAAAAGTTTGAGAATGAAAATTCTGCTCCGATTCGCTCGATGTTCCGACAAATTCGGCTTTACCTAATTTGAGTTTCATGCTGCCTGTTTTGCCCTCAATTCCCTCTCCTGCCAATTCTTTAAAATCAACAATCGGGACTATCGCAGCTTTATTATTTTGAAAAAAATTCACAATACTTTTGCTCAAAGGGTGCTGCGACTGAAACGCCAAAGATTGAACGGCGTTTATTTCTTCCTCGTTCAGTGAGCCGGAAAAACGCACCCTTGCTTGTCCTGTTTGCGTTATAGTGCCTGTTTTGTCGAAAACAATGTCCGTAATGCCTGACATGCGCTCCAAAACAGCCGTATCTTTGGCAAAAAAACCCTTTTGCGCCATCAATCGCAGCGCATTGCCGAGCGTGTAGGGAACATTTAAGGCTAAGGCACAAGGGCAAGCAATAATTAAAACGGCGGTAAAAACGTTCACGGCAGCCCCGACGGAAGTTTGCAACCAATAAAACGCGCCGAAAAGGGCGCAAATTAAAATGACTGCCGTAAAGCGAAAACTGATTTTATTTGTTACAGAGCCGAAATTTTGCCCTTTTTTTTCGGAATGTTGGTGCTCGTTCCAAAGTTGTGTCAAATAACTTTGAGAAACTTTTTTTTCGATGCAGAGCCGAATAATTCCGCCCGATTGTCGTCCGCCTGCAAACAGTTTTTCGCCGATTTTTTTTTCAATAATCTGCGCTTCGCCGGTAACAAAAGAATAATCAATTTTGGCGACTCCGTCAGTCAAAATGCCGTCGGCAGGCACTAATTCGCCGTTTCTCAACAAAATTACATCACCTGCCTTCACCTCCGAAAGCGGTACGGTAGTGTGCAGTCCGTCTTTTTCGAGCGTTACGGCTATCGGAAAATAAGATTTGTAATCTCTTTCAAAATTGATAAAATCAAAAGTTTTTTGTTGAAACCATTTGCCGGTGAGCAAGAAAAAAATCAATGAAGCCAAAGAATCCATATAGCCCGCGCCGGTCTGTGAGATAATTTCAAAGGCACTTCTGAAAAATAAGGCAAAAATGCCCAATGAAAGCGGAACATCAATGTTAATTCCTTTGTTTTTAAGGGCTTGAAAGGCAGAAAAATGATAGTCAAAACTGCCGTAAAAAAAAACAGGCAAGGACAAAAACAGATTTGCCCAACCGAAAACATTTGCAAAATCGGCATCGGTTTCGTTAATGCCGAGATATTCGGGAAAGCTCAACAGCATTATATTTCCCCAGCAAAAACCACTGACTCCGAGCTTGTAGAGGAATTTTTTATCGGTTTTCGGGCGATTCTTTTTTTCCAAATCGTCCATGCTTATGAGCGGCTCATAGCCTAAGCCGGCAAGCAATTCGACGGCTTTCCGCACACTGAGTTTGTTTGTGTCCAAAGTCAATGCAACGGTTCTCTTCATAAAATTAACATTTGCACGCAAACAACCTTCATGAAAAGCGGGCAATTTTTCGAGCAGCCAAAGGCAAGAAGCGCAATGGATTGCCGGCACATAGAGGCGCAATTTGAGTATATTCTCGTCGCGAAAATCGGCTAATTTGTCAGTAATGTTCATGTCATCAAGATAGGCAAACCGTTCGGGGTCTTTGACTTCGCGCAGGGAAATACCCGCATTTTCATCAATGATATAATAATCTTGCAAGTGATTTTCTTTCAAAATGACAAAAACATTCCTGCAACCGGCGCAACAAAATTCATGTTCGTCGTAAAAAACCGGATTGTTTTCAATATTTTCTTTACAATGTCGGCATTTATTAGGCTCAAGCATTATGATACAGGTTTTTTCGCAAAATTAATCATTTTTTTGAGGTCTTGTCGTGCAGGGCAGGTGAAAAGAGAAATTCTCTTGCCCCGCAAAAAGAGTATCGCCGGCATCTTACCGGCTTCATAAAAACAAAGTTTGTAAGCAAGATGCTCACGATACCCTGCTCAAAAAGAGAGGAAATTATTTGGCGCGCCGGGCAAAACCGCATTTATTTTTTAGATAAAAAAATTAACCGTACATTTGCAAAAAAAAGTATGAAAAAAGAGAATTTTGAAGATTGGTTACTTTTTGAAAACGATAACTATCTGATAATCAATAAACCGCCGAATATTTCCTCGCTCGATGAAAGATTAGGCGTTGCGGTTTCCGTTTTGCAACTTGCGCGCGACAAATACGGAGATGTGCAATTGTGTCATCGTTTGGACAAAGAAACAAGCGGTGCTTTGCTGATTGCGAAAAATCCCGAATCCTACAGAAATGCCGCCATGCAATTTGAACATCGGCAAGTTGAAAAAATTTATCATGCTTTTGCCTCCGGCGTACATGATTTCAAGGAGATGGTTATTGACCAACCTTTGGGTGTGAGCAGTAAGGGTTTGGCAAAAATTGATTGGAGCGAAGGCAAAGAATCGCTGACAATGGTCAGTTCGCTCAAAGCCTTTCGTCATCACACCCTCATCGAATGCCACCCGCTCACGGGACGACTGCATCAAATTCGTGTGCACCTTGCTTATGCGGGCGCACCTTTGGTTTCTGACCTTGCTTACGGCGGAAAATATTTATTTTTATCAGAAATTAAGCGAAAAAAATTTAAAATCGGCAAATACGAAGAGGAGCAACCCTTAATAAAAAGAGCAGCTTTACACGCGCACAGCATTGCTTTTGAAGATGCTGACGGAAAACTTATTGCCGCCAATGCGCCCTATCCAAAGGATTTAAGGGCTTTGCAAAATCAATTAGAGCAATTTGACGAATAAAAGAAATGTTTTTTATTAAAAAAACTGACTGAGTTTTTAAGGCTCGGTCAGTTTTTTTTATGCCAAAAAATTAAATCATATTTAAAATATTTAATGTCGTGTTATTAAATGTTATATTCTTTTTAAGCCGATTTTGCCTGTAAAAAGTTATTCCGTTTCGGGGGATAAAATCGTCGTAAAACAATAGATTCGCCTGCACGATTTTGAAAAAACATCCTATAAAAAATGCACAAAATGAAGAGTCGAAAGAAAAAAATTACATTTTTTGTAACTGTTTTAGTCGGAGTGTACCGCGAGCTTTAGCTTGCGGATTTTTAGTCGGAGTGTACCGCGAGTTTTAGCTTGCGCGGATTTTTAGTCGGAGTGTACCGCGAGCTTTAATTTGCGGATTTTTAGTCGGAGTGTACCGCGAGCTTTAGCTTGCGGATTTTTAGTCGGAGTGTACCGCGAGCTTTAGCTTGCGCGGATTTAATGAAGAAGGTATCCTGCAACAAGCGAATGTAAGGTCGCCGGCTAAAAAGTTACCATTTTTTTGCATAAGTATTCGAACAAAATTAGTTGTGATTTGCCCGCCGTCACTTGTGTCTTCACAAGCGGCTTTTTCATTTGCACTGCAAGTCGTTTGTGGGGACACAAACAACGGCGGTCAGATTTATTTTCACAATTAAATTTGTACAAATACTTAACGATATGAACTTAGAACTTTTCTGTTTAAAGCCGTAATTGCGCACGCGGGATAAAAATTGTATGTAATTTTTTAATTGGAATGTCAGTTTTATTCAAAAAAAATCAATTTTCGCGCTTCTTTTTCTTTAAAAATATTTTTTTCCTTACTTTTGCCCCTGCATTTATCATTCAATTTTGCTTAAGGGAAAAACGCTTGAATGATATATTTCCTTATGCAAAAACGTTTTACATTTTTTCCACAAACAATAAATAATATGGCTAATCTGACTTTTTTTCGTGTTTTAATGTTGAGCATTGTTTTTTTAAGCATTTCTTTTTCAGCAGTTTATGCGCAATTCGGCAAATTAAAAGAAAAAGCGGGAGAGCTGACAAAAGAAAAAAACAAAGTCGACAAACCGAGCAAAAATGACACGAGTAAGGATAATGCAGATGTGCAAATAAAATCCGATGCCGATATTGATAAATTTTTCACCGAAAAATACAATCTGCTCGACGGCATTATCAATGATTTTCGCGCTTATGCACCCGATTTAAACAGCATTCAGGAAAAAATTACGCGCTTAAATTATTCTGATGCGCGTGAAAAAATAAAGCAAAAAGGTAAATCAGCTCTCGGCAAAATGAATCAATTGCAATACGATAATTTCGTAAATTTTGGTGCAACGGGCGCATTAAAAAGCGGCGACATCAATCGCGGAGTGCGTTTAGACGCTGATTTACTCAAAACAGGAAATAATTTTTTCAACGAGGCGGCGCAGAAACAAAAAGCAAGTCAGGCGGCACAAGCCCAAAAATCTCTGTCCGAAGCTTTGCGCTATGCCGGCATGATTAGAAGCCTTTTCCCCGAAAATGAAGAGGGTAAAACTTTGGAAAAAAATGCCGAAACGCTTAAAAATCAAATCGGTGCAAGCGCGGGCGATTTTGAAAAAGCTGTTTTCTCGGGCGAAGTGCATAAAAAGAACGTCGGAAAAATCCTTTTTTCTAAAAAACCGATTACCCCGGGTAAAGAAAATGAAGCGGAGTTTACCACCTCTTTTACGGCAAATGATAAAATTTACGCGATTGCCTACCTCGACGGAACGATTGAAGATTTAGGAAAACTTGCCGACGCAAATTCGCTTAACACAAATGCAAATTATTCCATGCACATTGACGGAAAACAACAAAATATTCTTTTCAACTTCACGCCCGAAGCCCGTTCGCAAACGTATTACCTCATTGAATTAATTCCCGACCCGAAAGCCGCTCTCAGCACTACCGATGCGACAGAATGGCATAAAAAACTTGCTCCGCTCAGTCCGCAGAAACACAAATTGAAACTTTGGTTTTGGGCAGCTAAAACGCAACTTGCTGAAAGTCAAGAAATTACGATTGATTGGACGGGGGCAAATGTTTCCGCTTTGGAAGCAAACGCCAAAGCCGCAGTTGCAAGCGCAACGGATAATTACGCAAATATTCGCTCTTTGCCGCAAAAATTTTCAAAACCGATTGAGCAATTTAAAGACCCGATGTTGAGTCATGCCAATCTTACCAAACTTTTTATGCAAAAAGAAAAAAACTGTGCCGAGATGATTCGCGTTCAAACCGACGTTTTTGAAGCCTATAACAGCGGTGCAGATTGGGAAATCAAAAAGAATGACATCGGAATTCCGATAGCAAAAGTAACAAACGGCTCCGTCGGAATTCTTTACAAAGGCAAAGACGGCGCGTGTTATTTTGTTGAACGTTTGTACTATTTCCAAAATTACGTCGGCAGCAACTCTTACGCGCCGCTTGAATTAGGCAACGATTACACAAAACCGCAAAAAATTGCTTGTTCAAAGTTAAAATAATTTAAAATACGGTTGTCGGGCTTCTTCCAACCGTATTTTTTGAAAGCGACAAAGCCCCAAAGTGAAGCTGCATTTTGGGGCTTTGTCGCTTTTAGTTTTTGTTAAAAAAATGTGTTCATCTTTTCAATATTCAAAAAAAAACTTACCTTGCTGCCATTCCGAAATTTGTAGGATAAAAAACTAATTTACATAAAACCTTAAAATGTTTGCTGAAATTTATTTGAAGAATATTTCTTTAACTAATTTTAAAAGTTACAACAATGCTTATTTTGATTTTAGTGCAGGGCTGAATTTTATCACGGGGAACAACGGTTTGGGCAAAACAAACCTGCTCGACGCGATATACGTTTCGGCGATGACGAAAAGTGCGTTTGTTCCCGATGCGCGGCTGATTCGTTTTGAAGAAGATTTTTTTTCGATAAAGGCAATGTACGCCTTAGATTTTAAAGAAAATGTTTGTTTGACTGCCTGCAAAAAAAATAAGCCCAAAATTGTTCGATGGAATGATTGTGAATATGAAAGCATGAGCGAACATATCGGCAAAATTCCGCTCATTTTGATAAAGCCCGACGACAGCGAAATTATTAACGGCGGCAGCGAAGAGCGTAGAAAATTTTTTGACAATTTGATTTCACAAGCTGATTCTGCCTATTTAAAAAATCTTTTGCGCTGCAATTTTTTGCTCAAAGAAAGAAATGCGCTGCTGAAAAATGCCGCTGAGAACAAAAAAATGCCTGATTTCGACTTAGTCAAAACTTATGATGCGCAAATTTTACCGCTTTTTGAAAAAATTTATGCGGCAAGAAAAAAAGTTTCAGAGCAATTTTTGCCTGTTTTTATACAAATTTACGCACACATCGGCAAATCAAGAGAAATTCCCGAAATTTTTTATCAATCGCCTTTGTCCTCAGAGGATTTTATTTTTCAGTACGAGAAAAATTTTTCGCGTGATATGTTGCTCGAAAGAACAGAATTAGGTACACACAAAGACGATTTTATTTTCAATATTAATGAATTTTTGCTTAAAAAAACAGGTTCTCAGGGACAAATTAAAACTTTTCTGTTGTCGCTGAAACTCGCGGCATATCTTTTTTTGCGCAATCATTTACGAAAAAGCCCTTTATTACTTCTCGACGACATTGCCGACAAATTAGACAACGACCGATTAACGGCTCTTTCCGAACTGATTTCCGGCGAAGATTTTGGTCAAATATTTATTACTGACGCGCATCAAAGTCGAATGTATGCTTATTTCCCCGACATCGAAGCTCGCAAAATTGTGCTTTATTAACAAATTTTTCAACTATTTAGCCGGATTGTAGCGCGAGCTTTAGCTTGCGGAATTGTAGTGCGAGCTTTAGCTTGCGTACTTGGAGAAATTGTAGCGCGAGCTTTAGCTTGCGTACTTGGAGGACTTGTAGCGCGAGCTTTAGCTTGCGGACTTGGAGGAAGGCATCCTGCAACATGCGAATGTAAGTTTGCCGGCTAAAGTTCGCGATACATTCTTGGGCAAACCGCCTAAATTGTTGCTTTTTTTTACAATTCAGCGCGAAATCCTGCCGCTTTGCAGGGCTGTATTATTTCGCGCCGAAGTGTTAAAAAATTTAAAGCCAAGTAAAAGGATAATTTTCATCAAGGAATTGCAAAGCATCTTCCGTTACGAAAAGCGGTTTAAAAGTGTCAATCATGACGGCATATTCGATTGTTTCTTTTGCTCCGATGCTTTTTTCGACCGTTCCGGGGTGGGGACCGTGTGTGATTCCGCCGGGATGCAGGGTGAAAGAACCTTTGTCAATGCCCTTTCTGCTCATAAATTCGCCCTCTACATAAAACAAAACTTCGTCCGAATCTATGTTTGAATGATTGTAAGGCGCGGGAATCGCTTCGGGGTGATAGTCAAAAAGGCGCGGCACAAACGAACAAATGACAAATGCCTGACGCGCCTGAAATGTTTGGTGAATAGGCGGAGGAAGGTGAATCCTGCCCGTTATCGGCTCAAAATCATAAATTGAAAACGTGAAAGGATACAAAAATCCGTCCCAACCGACCAAATCAAAAGGACTGTGGGCATAAACCAATTGATGTATATACCCGCCTTTTTTGATTTTTATCAAAGATTCGCGGTCTCCCGGCTCAATAAACAATTCTTGCGGCGGGTGAATATCGCGCTCACAATAGGGCGAATGTTCCAAAAGTTGCCCGAGTTGATTGCGATAACGCCCGACTGTTTCAACGGGTGCTTTTGATTCAACTACTAAAAGGCGCGGTTTTTCGCCCTCATCAAATGCAATTTTGTAAATAACGGTGCGCGGAATGACGACATAATCGCCTTTTTTGATGCGCAATTTGCCGAATTGCGAATAAAGCCAACCGTTTCCTTCGTGTAAAAACAGAAGTTCATCACATTCGCCGTTTTTGTAGTAATAATCCATGTTCAAACGCGAAGGGTTGCAAATCGCAATCTCCACATCGCTGTTTTTCAACACAACACAACGAGCATCGAGAAAATCTTCTCCCGTTGTGCCCGCATCTGAAGTTTTGAGGTGCGTCGGTTTGATACCGTAATTTTCAATAATTTTGCTTTCCGCAGGGTAAGAATCGAGCACTTTTACGATTTTGGTGGGCAAATAAGTGTGGTACAAATTACTGTAAATGCCGTCAAAACCGATAGAACTGACAAGTTCCTCTTGATAGAGGCTGCCGTCAGGTTGCCGAAATTGAATGTGGCGTTTTGACGGAATTTGTCCGAGTTTGTGGTAGTATGCCATAAGGTAATTAATTTTGCCTAAACTTACAAAGTCCGTTTGAAAAATGAAAATTTAAACTTAATTTCTCTGAAATTTATTTTGCAAATTGTTTTCTCCTCAGCTTTTGGCTGCTTCAGTTCGGCAGATTTGTTTTTTTTATTTTTTCATAAACAATTAATAACCAAGCTAATATAAGCAAAATTCCGCCTACGGGAGTAATCATGCCGAATTTCTTAATCTCCGTCAGGCACAGAAGATACAAGGAGCCGGAAAAAATGAACGTGCCGGAAAGCATCAAAAAAAAGCTTGTTTTTAAGATTTTTGAAGGCAATTTTTCATATAAAAAGTACAGTACAAAAATCCCCAAACCGTGCAAAAATTGATATTTTGTTGCCGTTTCAAAAACTGCGGTTCGTCCGCTTGTTTCCAATAAATTTTTAAGGGCGTGCGCACCGAAAGCACCGATTCCTACCGCAGTTGCGCATAAAATCGCAGCGGAAACAAGCATTTTGTCGGAAAAATTTTTCATTTTTAAAGATAGATTTTTACCCAAAACAGCTTTAAGAGCCGAAAGTTTGTAAAATACTGTTTTTTAGTTTTCTCAAACAATGCCGACTGTCGAACGGCAAATTTCCCAAATTTCTGCGGGTCAAATTTTTTTATGAAAACAGCAAAAAAACAAAAACAATTATTGTATTTCAGTTCCTAAGCCGTTTATGATTTCAATGTCTTGCGGCGAGAGATTGTATAGATTGTAAATCAAATTATCTATTTCTTGCTCCGTTTTTCTTGTGTCCGCGCTCGCATTTTCTTTTTTTGTTTCGATAATTTTATCTACAAGTGTCAATATTTGTAAATACCTTTTATCGGTCAATTGAATGTCGTAAATTGGAAATTTGGCTAATTCATTTACCTTAAATTGTGGAAAAATGTTTCTTTGTAGTTTATCAAATTTATTAAAAAACCAAAAAGAAATGAGTTTTGAGTTTAAAAAAGCCAAAATATATTTTAAATCGAATTGAACCGAATTAAAAATCACCATGCTGTTAATATCGTTAAAAAATGCTTCTTCGGTATATGCAGCGTTTATGCAATACGGCGGACGATTAGGAATTTGCCTGACTAAAATCCTCTTTCCGATAAAAGGAACAGATTTTCTTTGTTCTGCAATCCACTCGCCGTAGTTCAAAAATTCGCCTGACCATTTTAACAAATAACGGCTGACATCTGAACCTTCTAAGTATTTTTCATAGTTATTGTTCAATTTTTTTTGCGAATGAAAAACCCGATTCTGCTTAAATTCATCGGTTTGCGCGGGTTTTCCCTTTCCTGTTTGATAAACTTTCAGCCCCGTTGAAACTGTTGCGGCAGCCGATAATTGAACTGAAAATTTTTCTATTTTTTCAATAACAGCATAATTTTCACTCTTTCTGAATGCCGATATTTGGACGATATAATCGGGTGCGGTTATGAGTTTTTCATTGATTTGAGTTAGAAATTTTAAATTTTCTTCTTCGATTTCGCCTATCGAAATTTTTAAGTCTTGACTGTTTTTAACAAAACTAACAATACAAGTGTCAACATTTGCTTTTTCAAAAACTTTGTTTAAGATGTTAATAAAACTTATTTCCTTAAAATTTTCTGTTGCATATTTTCTGAATTTTGTATAAGTATTAATTGTTAAAAAATTATTGGGAATAATAAAGTTAATAATTCCCGCAGAATTGATTAACGAAACAGCTCGCTCTAAAAACAAACTGAAAGTATTTATTTGAAGTGAGGTTAATTGAAAATTTGCATAATAATATGCTTTTTCAAGATTGTTAAATTTTTGATTACGAGAAAAAATATACGGCGGATTTCCGATAATCAAATCAAAACCGACAAAATAGCCGTTCTCATCTAAAACTTCCGGAAATTCAAAACGCCATTCAAAAGCCTTGTTGTAGACGGTTTTTAATTTTTCTTTGTAAT
>JBPOJO010000463.1:0-10406 GCA_052033485.1 Bacteroidota bacterium
AACTTTACGTTTATCCTGCCAAAGCTCCCGACGGTTCTTTGCTCACTTGCAAAAATTTTCAGTTGCCCGCGAGCATCAGTCCGCTTTTCCAATATTTGATTGCGAATGACAAATTTGCCGACCTCACCGATTACGACCCAAGTTCGCTGCACATTATTTCGGATAAAGTGCTCGAACTTATCAAAAACGGAAGCGACGAATGGGAGTCAATGGTGCCCGAATTGGTCGTCAAAGCGATAAAAGAAAAATGTCTTTTTGATTATCCGTGTTCGCTCGAAGAAAAACAAAAAGCCATTGAGCGAAAAAAAATTGCCGATGCGGTGAAAGAAGAACCGAAAGCTGCCCCCGAAAAGGAGGTTAAAACCCCTGAAAAAAACACCAAAAGTACAAGAGGTAAATCAAAATCATAACTGTTTTGCTCGCGAAACAGTGTTTTGCAACCCGCAGAATAGTTTCAAAATCAAGAAAGGCAGTACAAAAAAATGCACTGCCTTTTAGGACTATTCTTGTACGTAATCAATCAAAACTTTGTAATTTCCCGTCAGGTCGCAGCCCGAAATATTTAAGTCAACTTTGCCCGTGCCGTCGTAAAGAAAGTGTTTTTTACGCCATTTTCCCTCTTTGTTTTCAACAAAAAAGGTAATTTCAACACGTGTTCCTTTCGGAGAAAGTACACTGCCGTCCGTGAAAGTAATCATTTGCGCACCTGTTCCGTCCGTACATTTTGATTTTACGGGGTCGGAGGGTTTAAACTTCGGGGTTTGGTCTTTTGCGTTGTGCGAGTTTTCAATTTCAAGTTCCGAGGGCACTTTGAAAGTTTTGTCGTCTTCATAATGCGCAAAAGTATATACGTTTCCGGTATAATCGCAATCGCCGATGTTCAATTCAACTTTGCCGGAATTGCTTTTAATGATTTGTTTTTTCTCCCAATAACCGCTTTTGTGTTGAAAAAAAAGCGAAATAATCACATTTCCTGCTTTCGGGCTGTTGAGATAGCCGGCAACAAAAAGTGTCCCTTTGCCTTTGCAATTTGCGGGGCGACTTCTTTCCAAAATTTTAAAAGCCGGCTTAGGATTTTGTGCAAAAATTTCGCTCGAAATGCAAAAAAGCATTAAAAATGCGCAAAAATTCATGTATAATAAAAAGCGGGATAAAGTTTTCATTCAGTGAAAGTTTTGAGTAAAAAGCAAGAAAAGGAGGACAGGTGAAATTTTTCGCAAATTTACTTCTCCTTCGCCTTAACTCAAAACTATCATACAATATATTTGCCAAAAAATAAAAAAAATGCCCTTTTTGAACAAAAAAAGGCAATAAATTTTTCGTTTTCAAAATTTTCTTTGCCGAATAAGTTTTGAAATTCACGGCATTTGTTCGCAATTTTCGTTCACAAAAACCGTCATCAGGTCATTGCCGATTTTGTCCGAACTTTTGAGCCGCCCTTGGAAATGAGGAGCTTCAATGCCCTTTCCGAAATACAGGGGGGATTGAAACCGAATGATTTCGTTCCAAGCGTTATTTTCCAAAAAAAAGCGAATAATTTGCGCGCCGCCTTCCACCAAAACGCTTTGAATACCGCGTTTGTGCAAATCTTTCAGCATTTCGTTCAAAAAATCTTTTCCGCCGATTTGCACCCATTCTGTATTTTTGTCGGGCGAAATATCATTTTTAAATAAGTTGTAACAAATTGTTTTGCCGCCGTCTTGAAATACATTCAGCTCCTTGGGCAAACGCAAATAGCGGTCAATCAGCAATCTGACGGGGTTTTTACCTGCCCAAAGCCGTACATCTAAATGCGGATTGTCGCGCAAAGCAGTTTCCGTGCCGACCATGATTGCCTGAAATTCGCCCCGAAACTTATGCACCAAAGTTCGCGACCACAAACCGCTAATCCATTTCGAACTGTAATTTTCGCGGGCGATAAAACCGTCTGCGGTTTCAGCCCATTTGAGAATAATGCGCGGTTTTTGTGCATGAATACCGTAAAAAAAAGCCGCATTTTGCTCTTCAAACAGCCCTTCGAGGACATTTTCGCAAACGTCGATACCTGCATTTTGCAATTTTTCAATGCCTTTTCCCGCAACAAACGGGTGTGTATCGCGATGTCCGATAACGACCCTTTTTATTTTTTTTTCAACAATCAAATCCGCACAAGGCGGCGTTTTGCCGAAGTGTGAACATGGTTCTAAACTGACATACAAAGTTGATTCGGGCAAAAGGGCGGGATTTTCGACGGAGCGAATCGCATTGACTTCCGCATGCGCCTCACCGAATTTTTTGTGCCAACCTTCACCGATAATGCGCCCCTGATGCACGATAACGCAGCCTACAAGCGGATTCGATGCCGTGTTTCCGCGCCCGTTTTCGGCAAGTTCGTAAGCACGCAACATGAAAAATTCGTCTTCTTCGGTGGTCATTTTTTCAAAAATTTTTATTACAGCACAAGCATCTTGGCTGCGAGATGAAACACAAAAACCGTTTTGCTTTCGGTTCTAAAATGCGAACCAAAAACAAAACGGCTGTTTTGTGAGCAAATTATTTACCTTTTCCTTTACCTTTTCCTTTACCTTTACCTTTGCCGTGTTCTTTTTTGCCTGCCTCAAATTTTGTAAATTGTTCGGCAGTCAAAATTGTTTTCATTTCGGCATCAAAAGCCTGATTGACGGCTTTTCTTGCGTCTTTGTTTTCTTTTCCTTTTTCAATTTCGGCAAGTTTAGTGAAGCGTGTGAGTGCAGCCGCTTCGGTTTTTTTCGCTTGTTCTTCGTTGAGCGTGAGTTGTTTTTCCAAACGATTTGTAAGTCTTTCTGCTCTTCCTTGCGGCGTGCTCATGTCTTCTTTTCTTTCCTCAAATTTTTTCAATTGTTCCGCATTGAGGATAGTTTTCATATCACCGTCGAAAGTTTCTTGCGCTTCTTGTTTTGCTTTTCTGTTTGCTTCTTTGACGGCAACACGGCGTTTTTTTATTGCTTCTTTGACTTTTCCGGCTTGTTCGTCCGTAAGCGAAAGTTCTTTTTTGAGGATGTCGAGGCGTGAAGTTGCTTCTTTTTCATCAGCTTCTTGTGCAAAAGAAATGCCGATTGTCGACAAAAAAATGAATACCAATACCACAAATTTTTTCATTGCTTTAATTTTTAAGTTTGAAAGTTTGATGCAATGCTAAATGAAAGGTTTAAAGGTAGGGAAAAAAAATTTAATTGCAATTTTTTTGCTTTAAAAATTAGCGGCAAAACAGTCTGCATACGAGTTTTAATAAGCAATGAGGCAGCTTATTCCCTTTCGGGAGAGAGAACAGCAGCAAAATGTTGGTCAATATTCAGATTCGCCTGCACGATTTTGGAAAATCGTACTACAAAAAAACACGAAATTAGGAGTCGGAAGAGAAAAACAGTTATCGGCGAAACCGCCGACATGAAAATTGATGCAAAATTGAGGATTTTTCTCAATTTTGCATCAAATTTCTTTTTATCCACTGATTTTTATTTTATATTTGCGACATTATTCTCAAAAACATTAACAATGTTAGTACAATTCACAGTCGGAAATTTCCTGTCATTCAATCAAAAACGAACCTTAGACCTCAGGGCAAAAGGTATTTCCGAATTAAAATCAAATATAGGCACATTCAAATCCGAAAAAATCCTTCGCTCTGCCGTCATCTACGGTGCTAATTCGAGCGGAAAAAGTAATTTTATTAAAGCATTAAAAAGAATGCGTGAAGTCGTTTTGAGTTCTGTCAGATTAAATGATTCTGACGAATTAGAGTACAGCCCTTTTTTATTATCTGCCGACGCACAACCGACTTTTTTTGAAATTATTTTTTGGCAAGATTCTGTAAAATACAGATACGGCTTTGAGTATGATTTGAAGCAAATTATCAACGAATGGCTTTTTATGGGGAAAACAGAAAAATCAGAAAAACCACTTTTTATCAGAACAGAAGACGGAATTGGTGTTGCCCCTAAGTTCAAAGAAGGCAAAGAAAACGAATCGAAAACGAACGATAACAGATTGTTTATTTCACTTGTTTCTCAGTTGGGCGGAAACACTTCAAAAAAGATTATAGAATTTTTCAAAGGATACGATGTGCTCTCAGGGCTTGAACACAACGATTATACAGGTTTTACGAAAAGAATGTTTCATCAAAACCTAAATGGTTATGAAGAATCCTTGCAACTGTATCAAAAATTAAAATTAGGATTCCAAGAGATTAAAGCCATTGAATCTGACTTTAATCCATTAGAATTTCCTAAAAATATTCCTGACAGTCTGAAAGCTAAGTTGAGCAAAGATTTTATCGGCAAACAAAGCATTGGCTTAAAGACAGTTCACAATAAGTTTGACAAAGAAGGAAAAGTTATAGATTTTGTTCTGTTTGACAAGGAAAAAAATGAATCAGAAGGAACAAACAAAATTATTGATTTATCGGGTCCTATTTTTGACACCTTAAAACACGGAAAAGCATTAATTATTGACGAATTGGACGCTAAATTGCACCCCTTAATTACCATGCAAATTGTTGAGCTTTTTAATAACCCCGAATCCAATCCCAACAATGCACAACTGATTTTTGCAACGCACGACACCAATTTGTTGAGCGAAGAGCTTTTCAGGCGAGACCAAATTTGGTTTACCGAAAAGGACGAACAAGAACAAACAGATTTGTATTCTCTTTACGACTTTAATTTACCTGACGGTTCCAAAGTCAGAAATGATTCAAATCTTGAAAAAAATTACATCAGAGGCAGATACGGTGCCATTCCATTCATCACAATCTAATTTCTTGATTTATGGCAAGAGTGATAAAAATTGATAATGCTTTAAAAAAACGATTTGCCAAACAAACAAATCAAAATAAACCGAGAGAAATTGTAACTTATTTTTTGATTGTATGTGAAGGGGAAAAAACCGAACCCAATTACTTCAAGTCATTTCCCAAAAAACGCGGTAAATTTTTTTACGACATCTCGTATGGAGGCGGCGGAATTAACACGCTTAAAGTTGTTGAAAAAGCGATTGAACTCAGAGACCAATCAAAACATAAATTCGACAGAGTTTGGGCTGTTTTTGACAGGGATAGTTTCAATGCCAATGATTTCAACAATGCGATTCTGAAAGCGGAAGCCAACGACATTCATTGCGCGTGGAGTAACGAAGCGTTTGAGTTGTGGTATTTATTGCATTTTCATAATCGCGTTACCGCCATGAACCGTAATGAATATAAAAAGGCTATTGAAGATGCGGTGAATGCAATTATCGGCAAAGACAGCCCATTTAGCTATCAAAAGAACGACACAAAAATGTATTCACTTTTAGAAAAAATCGGACATCAGGACTCTGCCGTTAAATGGGCTAAAAGTTTAGCAAACAATATTACCGATAATCAATTCGCGAACTACAATCCGCAGACCATGGTATTTAAACTCGTAGAAGAACTTAACGGTCAATCGCAAAAATTGAATGCAGAACTTGCCAAAAAATATGAGAAAGGGCAATAAACACTGTTTTTTATCTGCGTTTAAAACACTGAAAAGCAAGCAGAAAACAGCCGTACACCTATAGTATACAGTTGCTTTCTCCTGATTTTTTTTACACTTTACAAAATAACTTGATTGATGTCAGCTTTTTTTTCTCAAAAATTATTTGAGGGCAGCCAACAACAGAAAAGTCAGGCAAGCGCATAAAATTTTTCAATTTCTTCTGTCTTTTGCCCCTGAAAACTAAATTTGCCGTTTGAAACTGTCTCAGGCGTTAAAATTCTATTTTTTGAACGGTCATAACTTTAAAAAACAAGCCGTCAGAAATAAAATGAGTGAAGCGGGCAACAATTTTTTCCAAGCAAATGACATCAGCGCGTCTGTACGCATGCGCGGGAATGTCCATCGAAACCACATTTGTAAAAAAACAATTATCAATACTTTAATATGTAAATACAAAAAATCCTCTGCATTTGCCGCCAAACTCCCCTCATTTATTTCCATAGGCAAAGCAAAAAACGGTTGCCAACCGCCGAAAAACAAAAAAACCGTCCAATATGCCGACAAAAGCATCAGCGCGTACTCAGAAAGCATAAAAACCGCCCAACGAAAACCGGAGTATTCCGTCATGAAGCCCGCAATGATTTCCGATTCGGCTTCGGGAACATCAAAAGGTGCGCGATTTGCTTGCGCAAGTGTAGTGAGAAAAAAAATCAAAGAAACCGGAATCAAAACAGGATATTTGAAAAAATTCCACGATAAAAATGCGACCGTTTCGTTCGAGCTTTGTTGCATGACCGTTTGCCAAATGTCTTGACTGCCCGTCAAAACCACTACCGTCAGCACCGTAAAAGCCAAAGGAGCTTCATAAGAAATCATTTGAGCGGTCGTGCGGACGGCTCCGAGCAAGGAAAATTTGTTAGAAGAAGCCCAACCTGCCAAAGCTAAAAAAATTACGTCGAGAGAAATAAACGAAGTCAGAAAAAAAACCGAGCTGTCGAAACGAGAAAAAAACCAATTTTCGGACAAGGGAATGACTGAAAAAAGCAAAAAAACCACAGAAAAAAGTAAAAACGGTGCATTTTTGAACAAAAAACGGTCTGCAAAACTCGGAATCGTATCCTCTTTTTGCACCAATTTTATCAAATCGGCAACCGTTTGCAACAAACCTTTGTAGCCCGTGCGCGTCGGTCCGCGTCGGTCTTGAATGAATGCCGAAATTTTTCTTTCGGCATAAACACCGAAAACGACAAACAGTAAAATAATTGTCAGGAGTATCGGAATAATCATTTTAAGAGAAAATTTTCTTAAAAAAACTAAAACAAATTAAGAAAAATCGTAACACTTTAGCCGGCGTGTACCGCGAGCTTTAGCTTGCGTGTACCGCGAGCTTTAGCTTGCGTGTACCATGAGCTTTAGCCGGCGTGTACCGCGAGCTTTAGCTTGCGTGTACCGCGAGCTTTAGCTTGCGGATTTAAGTAGAAAGGTATCCTGCAACAAGCGAATGTAAGGTCGCCGGCTAAAGTTCGTGCTGCAATCTTGGGCAAACCGGCTAAATAGTTACGAAAAATCGTAATTAATTAGCTTTTTGGCAAAAGATTGTACCATAAGCAATCTTCTTGGACACAAAAAAGCTAAATTTAGCCGGCAAGATGCCGGTAATACTATCAGGCTAAACAGTTTTTTGGGAAAATCAAAAACCTCGCAAATTTGCTTTTATCGGCAAAAATTGCGAGGCGATTTAGTGCGGAATTATTTGCCTTTTTTCAGCCAAGTTTCCGCATCGTGCACGTTTCTGAAATATGACATCACAATTAAGCCCTCATAAAATTCAGATGCGCCTTTTGCAATCATGTCGGCAGGCAATTTTTTAAAAAAATCTTTTGTCTGCACGACAGCAACTTTGCCGTAACCAAGTTCGACCGCTTTCGGCAACCATTCTTTCGTAGCCCATTGCACAAAATTCGGGTCAATTATCGGCAATTCTCGCTCGTCAAAGATAAATTTTTTTACCTTTTCGCTCGCCATGAGGTCTAAAAGCTGTTCCAACACACCTCTGTATTGCTCGCCCGAAATTTGACTTCTCCATTTTACTTGTAAAAAAGGCACATCGGGGTACATTCTGACAAGACAATAAGGCGTGTCATAAAAAACGATTTCTTTGGCGAATTTACTTTCAATATTTTTTTCCATCTGCTTTAAATTTGGGCATGATGCGTGAATAATCCGCAAAGGTAGACATTTTTTTTTTTAAAGTCGACTTTGGAGCTTTTTATCAAAAAAATATTCAACTTAAAAATATTAAAGCTGTTTAGCCGGCGTGTACCGCGAGCTTTAGCTTGCGTATTTAGGGGACAAGCTATCCTGAATGTCGCAAGCTGAAGCTTGCGGTACATTTTTTGGCAAAACCGGCGTGTACCGCGAGCTTTAGCTTGCGTATTTAGGGGACAAGCTATTATGAAGGTCGCAAGCTGAAGCTTGCGGTACATTTTTTGACCTCATGCTGCGGGAAGTCTATTGCGAACTGTTTATGGTCTCTTGTACAACGGGCTGAAGTCCGTTAAATTGTGCCGCGACGGACTTCAGCCCGTTGTACATTTTCATTATACCGACAGTAGATTTTGAACAAACCCGCAAAATTCTTGCAAAATTGAAAAGAACCCACTTTTGAAAATAAACTTGGTAAAATATTTTGATTTGAAAAATACCTCACGTAATTTTGTGCTGCAAATAAGAGCCTTAATTATTTGCTATGTATAACGACACAGAAAAGCTGCTTTTCGAAGCACTCACCTACGATGACGTTTTAGTTGTCCCCGCCTATTCCGAAATTTTGCCGCGCAATACCGACACCTCTACCATGCTCACGCGCAATATTAAGTTGAATATTCCCGTTATTGCTGCCGCAATGGACACCGTTACCGAAAGTGAAATGGCGATTGCTATTGCGCAAGAAGGCGGTTTGGGTTTTATTCACAAAAATATGAGCATTGAGCGGCAAGCGGAATCCGTCAGGCGCGTCAAACGCTCCGAAAGCGGTATGATTTTAGACCCGATAACGCTTTTCCCCGAAAATACCCTCTCTGATGCGCATCGTTTGATGTCCGATTTCAAAATCGGCGGCATTCCCGTGGTGCATCACGACGGAAAACTCGCCGGCATTATCACCAATCGCGATTTGCGTTTTCAAAAAAACTTGTCGTTGCCCGTTTCGGACATAATGACCAAAGAACATTTGATTACCGCCAAAGAAGGTGTGGATTTGTCGAAAGCCGAAGAAATTTTGCAGGACTACAAAATCGAAAAATTGCCGATTATTGACCAAAATAATCACTTGGTTGGTTTGATTACCTACAAGGATATTCTCAAAAAGCGCGACCGCCCGAATGCCTGCAAAGATAAATTCGGAAGATTGCGCGTCGGTGCGGCTGTCGGTGTAACGCACGACACGGTTGAGCGTGTTGCTGCTTTGGTTGCCGCCGGCGTTGATGTCATTACGATTGACACTGCACACGGACATTCAAAAGGTGTGGTGGATTGTTTAAAAAATTTGAAAAGACTTTTTCCCGAAGTGGATATGATTGTCGGCAATGTCGCTACGCGCGAGGGAGCGCGTTTGCTTGCCCTCGAAGGAGCCGATGCGATTAAAGTCGGGGTCGGTCCCGGCAGCATTTGCACCACTCGCATCATCGCCGGTATCGGTATGCCGCAACTTTCCGCCGTCATCGAAGCGGCAAAAGGGGTGGCAGACATAGGGATTCCGATTATTGCCGACGGCGGCGTTCGCTTTTCAGGCGACATCGTCAAAGCAATTGCCGGCGGCGCAAGCACCGTGATGGTCGGCTCACTTTTGGCGGGAACAGACGAAGCACCCGGCGAAATGATAATTTACGAAGGCAGAAAATTTAAGCATTATCGCGGCATGGGTTCGCTCGAAGCCATGGAAGAAGGTTCAAAAGACCGCTATTTTCAAGATGCCGAAGACGATGTGAAAAAATTAGTGCCGGAAGGAATCGTCGGACGAGTACCTTACAAAGGGCGCGTTTCCGAAATTCTTTATCAATTGGTGGGCGGTTTGCGTGCAGGAATGGGCTATTGCGGCGCAAACAACATCAGAGCTTTGCAAGAAGCTAAATTTATCCGCATCACAAGTGCGGGTGTGCGCGAAAGTCATCCGCACGACATCATCATCACCCGCGAAGCACCTAATTATACGCGCTAAAAAACCTTTGACGCTGTTTTCCGCAATTCGGGGGCAGCGTCTGTTTACATTTCAATTCGATGAAATACCTCATTTTCATGGCTTTTTTTCTTGCCGCTTTCGGGGTTTCGGGTCAAAATATGCCCGATAAAGATAAATTAAAAGCCGAAATTAAAAATATAGAAAACAGTTTTGCGAAATATTTGCAAAAAAACGGCGCGGCTGCGGCTTTTTATGAGTTTGCCGCTGAAAATGCCGTTATCAAACGCGAGCGCGACACACTCATTGTAGGGCGCGAAGCGATAAAAAATTATTACGAAAATCCATCCTACAAACGTGCGTTTGCCGTTTGGGAGCCGGATTTTATAGAGGTTTCTGACGACGGCACGATGGCTTACACCTACGGCAAGTACGAGTGGACAATGGCGAACGAAAAGGGCGAAAAAAAGACATTTTCCGGCGTTTTTCACACGGTTTGGCGACGTATGTCGGACGGGAAGTGGAAATATGTTTGGGACTGAGGCAAGCTTGCTTTTATCTCAAACCTTTAAAATCAGGTTCTTTGAGATTGTTTTCTTTGACACCTAAATAATCTTCAAAAGTATTGCCGATACCTCCGTCTGAATTTTTTGGGCGTGTGCATTTTACAAATCCGAGCTTGCTTATACGTTCAAACTCATTTTTAAGAAGCGAAATATCAATCATTAGGGCAAATGCTCAGGTGGTAAAAAATC
>JBPOJO010000719.1:0-6910 GCA_052033485.1 Bacteroidota bacterium
AATTTTCTCACATCAATTCGGTTTTAATGATATGTTTTAAGGCTTTGAGCATTTTGAAAATCTCAAATATTCCATCATCAGAAGCATCATAATTTTCGCTGATGCAATATTCTTTGCCGTTTAAAACGATAAAATTCCAAATCAAACCGACGATATACAGACCGTAAATCGTTTTTTTGCCTCCTTCTTCCGCTTGCACGACCAACATCGCGGCAAGTGCTTGCGCATCGGGTTGTCCGTCGTTGTCGACGCTGCGTTTGTATTCGTGCATACAAAAAAACGGTTTTTGCGGGTCGCGAAAACCCGTCGCAATCATGCCGTCCACAATGCCCGAAAGTTCATAATCGCCTACAATACCTTTTAAGCCGCGTTCCAAAAAGTAGCCTATAGATTGGTCATCAAATTTTGCTGCCATAAAAACGGGGCTGATAAATTTATTTACCAATTCAAACTCATTCCAACCTCTTCCGCCCCATTGCAGGGGTTTTTGCAAATCTTCTAATTGCTGTTGTTCATAAGCACTAATCTCAATGCTCTTTGATAAATTTCGCCATTTTTGTAATTCGCGATAATTCATGTCCAACACTTGCTTAATTCCGAAAGCATCATCGAGTTTTGACAAAGTCCATTCTTTAAATGTTGCGGTTTTCATCTTGAATTGATTTTATTTCGACAAAGATACGAAAACTTTAAAAATTTTGCGGTGTTTTTTTCTCATAGAATTTGGTGAATCAACCATTTGTAAATTGCTGTTTTTCCGCCCCAAAAGGATTAAATCAGCCGTCTTAAAGTTCAATGACAGCCTTAAAAATTACACAACTTTGCCGCCTCATTCCTTGTAAAGGAATTTTATGCCTGCTTTTTCAAGGCAACAGAGTGGTATACGAATTGATTTATAAGCTTACAAAGTATTGATTTTCAAGTATATAAGCGAAATAAATGTTTGTATATGCACGCAGATTCGTATTTTGCCAAAGCGCTACCCCTTTCCTTTTGTCAAAACAGCGTACTTTTGTTTCAGCCATTCAAGTTCGTTTTCCAATTGCTCTGCTTTGTCATAAAGGAATTTCATTTCTTGGGATGAAGCGGCATTTTTTTTCGCTTCTTTTTCAAAAAGTTGCTCGGCTTCTTGTTGTAAATGCGTCTTCCATTCGACAATTTCAGATGTTTGCACATCAAACTCTGCCGCTAATTCCGATAAAGTTTTTTGTTCTTTAAGGGCTTCAATCACGACTTGCGCCTTAAATTCGGGTGTATATGATTTCTTTTTTTCCATCGTTTTATAGGTTTGCTTTTCAAAATTATAAAAAAAAATTGTTTTTTCGCGTGAAAAGCCGGCGAAACAGAAAAAAGTTATTGCATTGAATTGCGTTAAATTTATTTTTTTGTCGCATTTTCGTCAGTTTACAATTTTTTTTTGCCTTTTTAAATAAAATAACACTGACGATTTGTCAGTTTCCTGTTTCTTGCATATTTTTGTATTCTAATTAATTGCAGCACTTTGCTTTGCCTGTGTAGTTTGAAGAGGAATGAAAAATATTAAAAACAAAAACGCCATGCGGAAATTGCGTAAATTCTATGGTGGATTTTGTTGATTTTTTAACATTTTGTTCTTTGTTCGTTGAAAGGCTCAGCGGTTTCGTAACATCAAACAGTTTTCACATTGGAAGATATTGTATCCTTAAAACAAAGATTCGGAATTATCGGCAACGCGCCATCGCTGAATTATGCGATAAATATTGCCGTACAAGTTGCCGATACAGATTTGAGTGTTTTAATAACGGGCGAAAGCGGAAGCGGCAAAGAGTCCTTTTCCAAAATTATACACGCGCTCAGTCATCGCAAACACAATAAATTTATCGCTATTAACTGCGGTGCTATTCCCGAAGGAACGATAGATTCGGAACTTTTCGGACATGAAAAAGGCTCTTTTACGGGTGCACATGATGCTCGTAAAGGTTATTTTGAGGAAGTCAACGGCGGCACGATTTTTCTTGACGAAATCGGAGAAATGCCCATCGGCACTCAGGCGCGCTTGTTGCGTGTGCTTGAAAGCGGTGAATTTATTCGGGTAGGCGCGTCAAAAGTGCAAAAAACCGACGTGCGCGTGATAGCCGCAACTAACGTTAAACTCATTGAAGCCGTGCGCACCGGCAAATTCCGCGAAGATTTATACTACCGACTGAACACAGTTCCGATTTTTGTGCCGCCTTTGCGCGAACGCGGCAATGATATATTAATGCTTTTTCGCAAATTTGCCGCCGACCATGCCGAAAAATACCGCAGCAAGCACATTTCACTCGACGACAATGCTAAACAAGCTCTGCTTAATTATCATTTTCCCGGCAATGTTCGGCAGCTTAAAAATATTGTCGACCAAGTTTCGCTGCTCGAAAATCACGGAACACCCGTCAACGCCGATGCGATTAGAAAATATTTGCCTGACACTTCTCCGCAAAGATTTCCTGCCCTGCCGAACAATCAGGAAGAAAGCAATACGAACACTGTTGAGCGTGAATTTTTGTATAAAATGCTCTTTGAGTTGAAAAAAGAAATGGCAGAAATGCGTCAAATGCTGACTTTGCTCATCAAAAATTCGACCTTTCCCGCTTTTGTTCCTTCCGAAAATCCTTCCGGCAGCGTATTCAGGGAAGAACACGGAAATTTTCAAATCCTTGATAATCAATCTTTTCAGTCTGTAAAAAATACGCCTGCGGTTGTAACGACAGTTTCAAAATCCGAAAATGCCATTCAGGACATCACGCCGGTTGTCGAAGAAGAAGTTTCTTTGCAATGGCAAAAAAATGAAAAAGAGTTAATAATGCGCGCTTTGAAAAAAAACAGGAGTAAAAGAAAACACGCCGCTGTTGATTTAGGCATTTCCGAGCGAACTTTGTACCGAAAAATTAAGCAATATGACTTGGAAAATTTTTAAATTTAACATCGCTTTTGTTATTTTTTTACTATTGTTCAATGCTTGTGCGGGCGTTTCGATTTTGAAACTGAACGGAACAACGCTCTCGCCTGACGTAAAAACCTTTTCCGTCATGAATTTTACCGATGATGCCGGCAACGGAACGCCGAACATCAATGTAATTTTCAGCGAAAAGTTGCGCGAGTATTTCATTCGGAATACGCGTTTAAGCATGACAAAAAGTGACGGAGATTTGCTTTTCGACGGCAGTATCAAAAGTTTTGAACTTTCCCCCGTTGCGCCTGCCGCAAACCCCGACGGCTCTCAACAAGCTGCCTTACAACGACTTACGATTACGGTCAATGTCAATTATACCAATAAATTTGACGAAAACACTTCTTTTGAAAATCGGGATTTCAGCTTTTTTTATGATTTTTCTTCCGACAAAACAATTAATGAAGTCGAAAAAGAGGCTTTGGATATAATTTTCGGACAACTTTCGATTGATGTTTTTAACGCGACTGTCGCAACTTGGTAAATGTGAACTTGAATGACAATAAATTTGCGTCAAAAAGGCAGAAGTTTTTTCATTCCTCATTTTAATAAAAAAAATATGGCTCAGCAGTTTGGTTTTATTGCATTTTTAATATTTGTGAATTTTTTTAAGTTTGTTCCGTACAGTGTTTTGTATGCTTTTTCCGATTTCCTTTACTATGTCCTCCGATATGTCGTAAAATACAGAAATTCAGTTGTTTATGACAATCTGAAACGCTGTTTTCCCGAAAAAACGGAAGCAGAAATTGAGGACATTGTTCGAAAATTTTACCGTCATTTTTGCGACATCACCGTCGAAAGTTTGAAAGGTTTTACACTCGAAAAAGAGGCTTTAATGAAAAGAGTCGTGTATACGCAACCTTATATCGTTGAAAATTTTCTCAAAAAAGGCATTTCTTGCATTTCAACGCCCGCACATTACAATAATTGGGAATACCCCGGTTTAGCGGCAAGTTTATACACCGATTTTCAAGTTGATATTTTGTATAAACCTTTGTCTAATAAGCTGATAGATAACTATTTCAGAAAAAAAAGAAAATCTTTCGGAACGGAATTTTGGTCAATTTATGAAACACAAAAACTTTTCACAGAAACGCAAGAACAAACGAACGTAACGGTCATGGTTTCCGACCAAAGTCCCGGAAATGTGCGTAAAGCCGTTTGGGTAGAATTTTTTGGTATAGACACAGCTTTTTTGCACGGGGCAGAGTATTATGCAAGGAAAAATAATTGCGCCCTCGTTTATGCAGATATACGAAAATGCAAAAGGGGGCATTATGAAGTGTATTTTATTACGTATGCCGAGCCGCCTTACGAAAATGTTCCTTACGGCGAATTGACACGACTTTATGCCGAGCAGTTGGAAAAATCTATCCGTGAAAATCCCGAATATTGGCTTTGGACGCACAAAAGATGGAAACATTCGCGCTAATTGGACAAATTTATTTCCGTGTTGTCGCCGATATTGAGGCTTTGGCAAATGCCGGTAATTTTTGCATCACTTCCTATAATAGATTGATACATAACGACATTGCGCAATTCGCTGTATGAACCGACGATACTTTCTTTGATGATACAAGAGTCTATCGCTGTATTTTCACCGACGGCGACATTCGGTCCGATAATGGAATTTTTTATCCGACAATTTTTTCCGATGCGCACGGGTTGCAAAATAATATTTCCGTCGTAACAAATTTCAATGTCAGATTGATTTTCGGGATAGTTCAAAAGTATGGCATTAGCGGCAAGAAGTGCGTCTTTTTTGCCGCAATCGAACCAACGAGAAACGTCAAATGTGCGCAAAGAAACCCCTTTTTCAATCATTTTCATTAAGGCATCGGTGAGGTGGTATTCGTTGTTGGTAATTCTTTTTTGAAAAAAAAGGTCTTCTATACACTCTAAAAGCAAGGGAACTTCCGAAATTTTGTATATACCGACTAATGCCTCATTTGAAACCGGTATTTTTGGTTTTTCGACAAGGCTTTTAATGTGATTGTTTTTATGAATGACCGCAATGCCGAAATCCTTCGGATTATCCACCTTTTTTACGCCCAACCACGAACCTTCCAAGTTTTTCAGGGCAGAAAAATCTGTTTCGGCAATCGTATCGCCGAGCACAATTAAGATTTCTTTTTCATTTCTAAAACTGTTTCGCGCAGACCAAATCGCATGCGCCAAACCTTCGCGCGGCTGCTGCAAAACAAATTCGTATTCAATCAAATTTTTAAAATTAGACTGAATGTATTCTTCAATTTTATCGCCGAGATATCCGATAACAAAAATAAATTCATCAAATCCCGCTTCGCGCAAAGTGCGCACGATGTGCCCGAGTATGGGCATTCCCGCAACGGGAATCAGCGGTTTAGGTTGTGTGTTGGTATGCGGGCGGAGCAAACTGCCCGTTCCTGCTACGGGAATGATGACTTTCATGCTTTGATGGCTTAGAACTTTTGACTTTTTTGCAAAGTAAGTTTTTTTTATATTCTTTTGAATTTTTTTGCAATATATTTTTTTCCCGACAAATTTGCATTAAAAAATTGTGAAACTCCTCAGAAAAATTTTACCGTAAAGAGGCAAAATTTTCATGCTCATGAAGCATATATTTCTTTTATTTCCTTTCGCCTCATAATTTTGTGCTTTTTTTTGCAGCGCGATTTTCCAAATCGTACATGCGAATTGGAATTTGCCCGTTATTTGACTGCGGTTCTGACACACAAAACGGAATAAGTTTTGGTGAAATTTAGTTGTGAAAAAATGAATGTACTTGTTTTTGTCTTTACAAAATAAATATTGTGTTACTGCTTTTTATGAAGCAAATAACAAAGGCAGTGTGGTGAAAAGGCATCATAAAAAAAGCCCCCAAAATTTCTTTCGGAGGCTTTGTGCTGTATATTTTCAAATTATTTTTTCAATCTCCAAACTTCTTTGACTGTTCCGTCGCCGAAATAAGCAACTAAACGGAGGGGGTTCGGAATGAGTGTCAGGCGATTATCTTGTCCGGGGTAATCGTCCATATCAATGGGAAGAGCGTCTTTTTTAGCAACTTCGTAGGTTTTTCCGTTTTGATTTTCACCTGTTACCGAGTAATTTTTTGCAAGGTAAGCAAGGGGGGAAAGCACCTCAGAATCGGGGCAATATTCATCATAAAAATCTGCAAGGGCATCAACAACAAGTTCGCCCGTTTCGCTTTCGAACTGTTCTTCAAGTTCGTGAAGTTGGTCTTCGACAACATCGTAGCGGGGATTGTTGTATGAAAGTGTAGCTAATTCTTTGCGAAGTTCGATAATTTCGAACATAACTTCGTTTACACTTTTTGCGGTGGTTAACATACAGTTTGTATTAGGTTTGCCTTTGAAAAGCGATGCAAAATTACGAATTTTTTTTATTTCAAAATAATTTTGTAACAATTTTTTCACAAAAAAATTTCTTAACACCTTGTGCCCTTTTGCGGCTGCATAGAGGCGTTTTTTTGTTTTTTTATACAGTTGAAATATAGGCTTTTCAGAATCGCGGGAATAGTTTTCCCTTTTTGGGAACTTAAATTATTTGAAAGAAGCAAACTTTTTTTTGAATTTTATAATTTCGAAAAAATGCAGCCTAATAAAAGTGCGAGAAGCCGCTCAAAAGTTTTTGTTTCTTTTGACTTTACAGCCTTTGCGCTGTTTGCAAAAGAATATAGGCTAAAAAAACTATTTTGTTTTTGCAAAAATGGATTATTCGAACAGGAAAAGAAGCGTCTTTGTCAAGTCTTTGCAACAACATCAAAAAAAAAATTATATGGAAAGTGCCTTTTTTGAGCAAATATGAGCGATTTAAAAAAAAAACTAATATTTTTTTTGTCAAATACTTGCATCGTATAAAAAGTCGTCTTACCTTTGCATCGCAATTAAGCAATTGCCCACACACCAAACAGTTGGTGATATAGCTCAGTTGGTAGAGCGT
>JBPOJO010000157.1:0-3605 GCA_052033485.1 Bacteroidota bacterium
TGAACAGGGCTTGCCGTGCGAAAAGGCTCTAAAGCCTCCGTCGGAACGACCCACGCCGAGAGTGAAGAAGCAAAATTTTTGCTCAAAAATGGACCGAGCGGCTGATATTCCCAACTTTGAACATCACGCGCAGACCAATCATTGAAAAGCAAAAAGCCAAAAATATAATCTTCAGCCTCTTGCGTGCCGATTCGTTCGCCGAGCGGATTGTTTTTTCCGATAATAAAAGCCACTTCAAGCTCAAAATCGAATAATTTTGACGCGCCGAAAACAGGACTTTCCGCTCCCGCAGGAAGAGTTTGTCCGTTCGGACGACGAACCTCAGTGCCGGAAACTACAATCGAAGAAGCGCGCCCGTGATAGCCGATAGGAATGTGCTTCCAATTCGGGAGCAAGGGGTTATCGGGGCGAAACATTTTTCCGACATTTGTCGCGTGTTCAATACTCGAATAGAAATCCGTATAATCACCGATTTTCACCGGTAAATGATTGTCAAACTCAAAAATATGCCCCATACATGCGCGCAGGGCACTTTCTGAATTGTTATCGCAGAGTAATCGCACAAGGTCGGCGCGAACAGAATAGCTTACCTTTTTCCCTTTTTCGATAAAATCATTTAAAAAATCGTTTTGAAAATCTTTTTCGGATAATGATTTTTCCAAAAAAAGCCCGCTTTGACGTACTTTTTCAAGTATAATCACTTCATCTCCGATGCGAACGGCAACATATTTCTCTGTCGTGCCTTTTTTTGAAACAATGCCGAAAGGGAGATTGTGAATCGAAAAATCTGAGTTGTCGGGGACTTCTGCCCATGTTTGTTTGTTTTCGTTTGTTTGCATAAGCAAATGATTGAGCGCAAAGGCGTTTGAATGAGCAAAAAAAAAGCGGCAAAAATACCGCATGAAATTGTAGAAATAGGGCGTAAAGAACAAATACGAAAAAAAATTCGCACGGTTCGCTGTCAAAACCTCAAAATAATTAAATATCCGATAATTTTGGATAAAAGAATACAATATACTTTACATTGTAAAGCAGAATAAAGCCCCCAAAAGAAAAAAAACTCAATACGGGATAAGATTAAAACTCAAATCCACATCTTCGGAATACTCTTCCCCGCTTTCGAGCATATCAACATCTTCTTTTTGATAATACCAATTTACGGTAACATCGCCGTTTTTCTCTTTTTTGTAATCTTCCAACAAATCGAAGATTTCCAAAAAACGACGTGATGACGAGGTATTAAAATATGTCATTTTGAAGTTAAATACCACCTTTCTTCCGGGAGTCTCAAAATACTTCCGAAGCCACTCAAAAATCGGCTGATAAAATTCAATCGTGTACTCGTGATAGGATTCTCCCGAAATCTCAAGGACACCACTGTCAGCATTAAAATTAACAGATGGAATATAATTTTCGCCCTCTATTTGAAAGTTTTCCATGCTTTCTTATTGTTAAGGTTTTGATTAAAGTTTGGTTAGTTTTACTGAAATTGTCAAAACCGACTGTTCGTCGTTATACTGATAAATATGCGCTTGTATCGGATTTCCCGACTTTCTCACCATATCAATCAAACCGATGTTCGCGCCCGGACTTTCGGTGCGTTGCGGCTGCCTTCTCTGCTCCTTGTAAAATGCTTTCAAGCCTTCCTCGTCGAGCGAATTGATATAATCGCAACGCTTCAGGACGTGTTCGGTTTTTGCATTCGGAATCATATTCGAGGAGGAGACCAAATAATGGTCATCAGCCTCACTGACAAGTAAAAAACCTATACCGACAGGTTTTCCTTCGTGAATCGAATACGACTTCTCGGACGAATGTAAATGTACGTTCTGCGAGAGTTCGATAAAAATAGCAAAAATTTTCCGACCAATGTTCGGGTCATTTTTCAGACTTTTATTTTTCATGCTCGCCGCTAACCTCGAAAGTAGGTCTTGCGAAACAATCCCTTTGAAGGAAAGTATCACCTTGTTGACGTGCATTTCCTTGTAAAAGTCGTACACTTTGAAATCCGGGTCAATCATAGGACTAAAAATCTATGTAATTGCTCAACTAAGTGTGAACTTTAAACCAAATACCGATTTCGCACACAAATAAGGAAAAAGGAATTACAAATGCAAATATTTTTTGAAAAAACTTAAAAAAAATGCAATAAAACTTTTTCAAAGCGTTCTTTGATTGCTCAAATCCGTCAAATCGGCAAAAAAAGGCTTAATTCTGTTGTCGTGCGTAATGACAAGCAAACTCGTTTCGGATTGTTTTGTTAAATCCGATAAGAGTTTTACAATTGCCTCCGCATTGCTGTCATCGGCTTGTGAAGTCGGCTCATCGGCAAAAACAATTTCGGGGCGGTGAATGAGTGCTTTGACCAAACATACTCGCTGCCGCTCGCCTCCGCTCAACTCGTGCGGAAACTTATCCAAAAGCGTTTCCACTGAAACGGCACTACAAAGATGCGAAAAAAATTTCTTATCAAAATGTTTTCCGGAAAAAAAACACGCAGATTTAATATTTTCCGCAACGGTAATGCTTTTGACAAGCCAATTTTGTTGAAAAAGCAAGCCCATTTTCCCGCCCCGAATCTTATTCACGGCGGCAGAAGACAAAGATTTCGTTTCTTTTCCCTCAAAAAATAAACTGCCCGACGCGGGTTGAAGTAAAAGCGCGAGCAAATTCATAAAAGTAGTTTTGCCGCAACCGGAATGACCGATAACAGCGCACATTCCCCCTTTTTGCAAAGAAAAATCGGGAAAATGAATGGCTCTTCCGCCGTCAGAATACGCATAAGAAAGGTTAACAGCCTCAATGAGTTTCATGCGCTAATAGTCAGTTTCCGAAAATCTTTTCAAGTTGCGGTCGCGCTCCGATATTTTTATCAAACTTTTCGGCAAAAGCCAATCAATTTTCAAACTTTCATCGTCAAAATAAATTCCCGAATCATGCACCGGCGAATAAAAATTGTCGCATTTATAAAAAAATTCGGCATAATCACTTAAAACCAAAAATCCGTGCGCAAAGCCACGCGGCACATACATCTGTTTTTTGTTTTCAGCCGACAAAATGACTGAAAAACTTTTTCCGTAAGTCGGCGATTCTTTTCTCAAATCAACAACGACATCTTGTACCGTGCCGGCAAGTGCGCGTACAAGTTTTGCTTGTCCCGCTCCTTTTTTTTGAAAATGCAAACCGCGCATCACTCCGAAATGCGAACGGGATTGATTATCCTGAACAAAATCGGTATGGATTCCCGTGTGATTTGCAAAAGTTTGTTGATTAAAACTTTCAAAAAAATAACCGCGCTCATCCTGCAATATTTTTGGCTCAAAAATCCAAACGCCTTCCAAATCTCCTTTTGTAAACATTTACTTCATTAAATTTTAACTTGTAACCATTTAGCCGGAGTGTATCGCGAACTTTAGCTTGCGAGCTTAAATTTGCCTGTTGCCGGACAGCTTGTACACAAATCCGCAAGCTCAAGCTCGCGAGACACAAATCCGCAAGCTAAAGCTCGCGCTACACAAATCCGCAAGCTAAAGCTCGCGGTACACAAATCCGCAAGCTAAAGCTCGCGGTACACAAATCCGCAAGCTAAAGCTCGCGATACACAA
>JBPOJO010000606.1:0-3457 GCA_052033485.1 Bacteroidota bacterium
AAAATTGCCGATGCTTTTGCAGCTGTTTGAAAATAAATGTCGAAAAATCTCATAGAATCTTTCATTCAGCCCTGCTGTTGCGACAATTTGTTTATGGATTTTGTCGCATTGCGGGGCAAAAAACTTAAAAGTCTAAAAAATATCATAAATTGCGCCCGCATAAAAAGGGTTGAAAATGCTTACAAAAGAACCGGTTACAGTATTCTATGTTGAACATACAAGAGATGTAACAAAAGGGCTTTTAAAACTATACCAAAAACATAAATTGAGAGTAAAAATGTTTATCATTTCAAATCAAAAAATAAGTTTGAAACAGAAGTTGCTAAAATGCCTTTTGTAAAAATCAAAAATGAGTTCATTTTCAAAAATTATGATGAATTAGAAGTTTTTTTTGAAAGTGTAAAGAAATTCAAAGAAATGAAAGAAAACTTTTCAATTTAATCCCAAATTTTGACAATGGAAACAAAAGAAAAACTTGAAATCACGCCAAATTCAAAAGTATTTGCCACAGGCGTACATTTACAAGCCATAGAAGCAGAAATCAATGGTAAAAAGCAGTGGCGTTGGGTAGCAGTTGGTTTTGAAGATGACACCTATTTTGATGGTAAAACCATTGATATTTACGACAATGCCAATTCTTTTGAAGGATTGTTTAAAGACGTGGAATAATAATTTATTTCATGCCTGCGGCGTTTTTTATCAAATATCAATAATTTTCTACAAAGATACCAAGCCTAACGGCTTTAAAAATACATTTTTTGTAACAAGCCCGTTAGGGCTGAAATTTTTGTAGCAAAAACCTTGTGTATGCTTTTTGACGTACCGAAAGAAAACTATGCCTTTCATTTATTCCCTTTCGTATGATAATTTCGTACTTCTTTGTAGTACGATTTTCCAAAATCGTGCAGGTGAATTGGATTTTACCCGTTATTTTACTGCGGTTCTATAACTCAAAATGCAATTAGATAGCCTGAAAGTGAATTGGGTTGAATTGCGAAGTGAGAACGGTTATCAAAGATTTGAAAAAGCCTTACAAACTTTGGGTATTCCCTACAACAACTTTTCAGGCGACACAGACAAGCGATTGGCGGCAATATTTGCGTTAATATTCTAAAAAAAGGGTGTGATAAATAAAAAAACATTAAACAATATGATGTATGGAAAAGGCAAGCTAAGGTACTGAAAATTAAGTATTTGTGCATGTTTTATTTTATTTTTTGCGCAATGAAAAGTGCTCCTATAATCTCGCTTTACGCAAACAATTTTGCGTTTTATATCGCAACAATTAACTTGCCGTACAAAACTTTGCAATCAGACTAAACACCTGCAAGCAAAGTTATGTCAACTTATTTCTATCTTTAATTTTGAAAAATAACCCATTTCCTTATGAAAAATTTAATATTTTTTATTTTTTTGTATTGTTTTTTTTTCGCCCCCTTGCTTCACGGGCAGAAACTTATTCAAGCAATTGTCGAAAAGAATTCGTTTGCAGTCCTTGCCGAACTTGAAAAAAATCCTTCCGCACACGCCGAAAAAGGTGAAAAAAATAAAACCGCTTTGCATTATGCCCTCGACGAAAATACGGCAGAAAGTCCGCTTTTTCGATTGCAACTACTCAAAACATTGCTGTATGCAGGGGCAGATGTGAATGTAAAAGATTCCGACGGTTTAACACCTTTGATGTATGCAGCTTCTTTTTGCGCCGAAGAAGAAGCGAAATTTTTACTCCTCTACGGTGCCGATGCCGCTGAAATTTGTCAAAAAAAACAGTCCGCTTTTGATTACGCAGGACAATCAAATTGCAAAAACTTACAAATTTTTTTAAAGAAATTCTCTGAAAAAAATGAAAAAAGCGGCGTTTTTATCACAGAAGAAGTTGATTTTTCGGCAGAATGGTACGAAAGTGAAATTTTTTGGGCAAACCTGCTCTCCTTTCAAAAAGGTTTTTTGTTGAGTGAAAAATTTTTAACAACTGCCGTTTCCCAAAATATTCAAGCTTATTCGGCTGATGATGATAATTTTGTCGGCAAAAAAATTTCTCAAGAAGAGCTTTTTGAGCATTACAAAAAATTTGATGACTTCCCCGAAAATTGGAGCAGTGTTTCATTCAGAAATTTTAATAAAATGCGCTTGCATTATCAAGTCAAACTTGAAACAAAAAAACCAAATTTTCAACTGCACGCAATTTCTTTTTATTTTCCCGCAAACGACAGCACACAAGGAGAATTTTTTGCCGCTTTTCTTTGGGAAGATTTAAAAGAAAAAATTTCTTTACCTTTGTTAAATTTAGCAAATGACAACAATTTCAATGAAATTCATTTTTTCAATCCCGACACAAAACAATTTTCTGAGCATCAAAACTATTTTTCTTCAAAAATTTCTCCCGAAATGCGCAATTTCAGCCCGCCGCGTAACCTGCGCGTTGCCTATTCGAGCGTCAATCCCGCTCATAAGTTTTATATGATGACCGACATGATGTATGAAAAGTGCGCTTGTAATATTTTTCTCGGCGCGATTCCGAAAGAATTTTTTGCGGAAAATCCCTTGTCAAAACCCGAATTTTATCGCGCACAGAGTTTACTCGAAAAAAATATCCTTGCGGCAAATTGCGGCGGCGACACGTCGGTCATGCGACTTGCAGAAAAAAATGCCCGTTTTGCGACTTTCCCCGCAACTTTTTCCGGCAAAAAATCATTTGAACTTCGTTCGATAATTTATTTGAATGATAATCGGCATGCCTTTTTGATACAAAAACCTAAAAAAGACATCAGAAATTTGTTCAAAAAAGCAGTTGAAAAGGGTAAAATTTTTCCGAAAGACGAAGCAGGAAAGAAAATTGACAGTCCCGACAGTGTTTTTCGGTATTTGAGCGGTGAGCGCGAAAAAATCCTTACTTGGGAAGATTTGACCTTAATTTCGCGCACTGACGAATGGCAATTTGATGACAATAACCGCTTTACAGGCATCAAAAACAAACGTTTTGCATTTTGTTTAGATGCCAATAAACATTTGGCGGGTTTGGAAAAAGGAGTTTTTTATTTCGAAGCGGAGGAATTTTTAACAGTTTTGAAAAAAAGCGGCGGCAAAGGTAAATTTAAGTACATTGAAGAAGGCAGCGGCAAAAAGTTAAAAAAGTCCTATTTTGAGGCATTTAAGGAACATTTTTGCTTTGAGATTTTGGATTTATTTGGACTTTTTGAGGAGCAAAAGGGGAATTGAAAATTTGCAGTACTTTTACCGCCGTTGTTTGTGTCTCCACAAACGACTTGCAGTGCAAATGAAAAAGTCGCGTGTGAGGACACAAGCAACGGCGAAGTGTCGCTTGTGGGGACACAAGCAACGGCGAAGTGTCGCTTGTGAGGACACAAGCAACGGCGCAGTGCAAATGAAAAAGCCGCTTGTGAGGACACAAGCAACGGCGAAGTGCAAATGAAAAAGCCGCTTGTGAGGACACAAG
>JBPOJO010000250.1:0-2606 GCA_052033485.1 Bacteroidota bacterium
GCACCTTTTGATGTGCGCCTTCTTGACAAAAAAAAATCCGTGAAAGCGAACAAAGACATTTTTACGGTAGTTCAGCCCGATATTTCAGTGATTTGCGACAAAAATAAAATTGATACTCAGGGCTGTATCGGCGCGCCCGATTTGATTATTGAAATTTTATCAAAAGGAAACTCAAAAAAAGAAGTCAAAACAAAATACGCTCTTTATGAAGAAAATTCCGTGCGCGAATATTGGCTTGTGTATCCGTATGAGCATTTAGTTCAGCAATTTGTGTTGAATGCAAAAGGAAAATACGAGTTAAAAGAGAGTTTTGCGGAAGATGAAATTTTTTCGGCGCATATTTTTCCCGACTTGGAGATTGATTTAGGGACAATTTTTGATGCGGAATAAACCCCAAAAAACTTACTCACTCCACAATTTCAACCTCAACACGCCTGTTCTGAGCTCTGCCTGCGGCGGTATTATTGTCTGCTATCGGTTTTCGATTCGCAAATCCCTGCGAGCTAATTCGGTCGGAATTTATGCCTTTTTTGATGAGAAAGTCGGCGACAGCTTTGGCGCGATTGTCCGAAAGTTGTTGTAAAAATTCCTCCGAACTGTCCGTAATGCCGATGTCGGTATGCCCGTTGATGCGAATTTTTATACTCGGATTTGCCTTCAAAACTTCAGCTAATTGCTCTAATTCCTTGTGCGAACTGCTTTTAAGTTCGGGACTGTCGGGGCTAAAATTGACTTTTTCAAAAATAAAAATTTCTCCTTTTTGCATTTTTTTGAAAAACTTTTTTTCTTCCGTTACTTCCGTTTTTTCGTTTTTATGACACTTATTTTCAAGTATTTCAATCTCAAAACGGGAGCTGAAATTGCCTAAAAGATTGCCGTCAAGCCTTGTCATTTGTGCCGGATTTTCTTTGGTAATTTCCGTAAAACGGGTGCTGATTTGCGCAGAATTTACACCATTTTCAAGCCAATAATTTTTCAAAAAAACGAGGTCTTCCTCATAGCGAGTGCGTAATTCAATCCGTTTTGCCTCATCTTTGTACGAATCAAAATACACAGCGGCATTCAAACAGACTTTTAAGCTCGGATTTTCATTCAAAAAAATTGCCCAATGCTCAAGTTTTTTCAAAAGAAACGGCAATTTATCGTCATTTTGGGCTTTTCTTTTTTCAAAAGATTTCCACGCATCACTCTCTAATGCCATTTTTACCCCGTTTTGAATTTTTATCATAGGAAAATATTGCATTTGTTCCGATAAAAACGCTCCGTCGCGGGTAAGCGGCACCTCAAAAGATGCCATGGCAGGCAGAAAACAATCCTTTTTTACAAGGACAAAGTATTGATTTTGAACAAGTTGTATTTTGGCAATTCCGTCTTCGTTTGTTTCCGCAATCCATTTTTGTGAGGGCGTGTAAAAAGACACCTTAGTTTTTTCAAGCGGTTTTTTGCTGTCCGCCTCAAAAACCATCGTTTTAAAACCGAAAGTCGGCAAATTGATTTCCGTTGGGCAACTTTTTGCACTTACACACACGTCGTCGAGGTAGTAATACGCCTTTTTGTGAGGATATTTTTCAGTACTCGGCAGGGATAAAGTGTCGGATTTTTCGTCATTTTCAAAATGTCCAATCAACATAAATTGTTCGCCGCCCTTAGCTTCGTATTCAAATTGCAAGACCGTCCAATTTTCCTTATCTTTTAAAAAATCGCCTTTTTTATTGGTAATTTGGGGCAAAAACGGCGCAACGCCGTGAAAATCATCGTGGCGATACAAGGAATCCTTTGAAAAATACACGCCCAAACGCGAAACGGCGTAGGTGCAACGGTCAGCCAAGAGAACAGAAAAACAGAGTTGATAAGTTTCACCCTTTTTCAACGGCTCCGCCAATTTTCCGTGCAAATATTCGCGGTATTCACTTTGGGATTCAAAGGAAAAAGCAAAAAAACCTGCCATATTACTGCCTGATTTGGGTTTGACAGGTTTCAGGCTAAGGCTTCCGCGCATTTTCCACGCATTGCAAGGTTGGTACAAATCGGCTGTTCCTTCGGGCGAAAAACTCGTCCACGCTTCACACTGCGAAAGCAAAAGCATCGGCACATTGGCGTAATTTTGCACTTCCGCTTCACTCACGCAATGTTTCGTGTTTTCAAAACTCGGATTGATGACCAAGTTTTGGGCAAAAACAGCGGCTTGGGCGTGGAAAAAAGCCCCCAAAAGCAAAAACAAGGCGACAATTTTGTCGGCAAGGGAAAAGTTGCAAGCGGGTTTCATTTTTTTTGAACAATTAATTCATAACTCTTTGATTGTAAGACAATTAAAACGATACGTAAAATTAGCGAAAAAATTATTACAAAAAAAGAAAAATGCCCCGTGAGTAACGTATGTTTTTGTCAAATATTTTAAAAAAATCCTTATTCCTTTTCGGCTGATAAATTCGTATAAACAGAGGCTGTTCGAAAAGTTAATTTTGGAAAATTGGAGTCAAATATTATTCTTCGGTACGCTTTGGGCTAACTTTTAACGGAGTTTTAACTGCGTTTTTACTGCAATTTCTGTTATAACAACTCCGCTAAATAGGGCAAGCACATGAAAAATATATTATTCCCTAAAT
>JBPOJO010000399.1:0-2130 GCA_052033485.1 Bacteroidota bacterium
GCGCATATTGCCTATACGTTTGTTTTTTGGCGCAGTTCGACGGACAAAGAATTTGAGGGAAAGCCCTTTTTGAGGAGAAAAATGTGGCTGATTTTGCCGTTTTTGGCTTATTTTATCGGATTATATAGCTTTCTTTACCCGAGTTTACGAGAAATGACAATCCCTGTTTTTGCTTATGCTTTCATGATTACGCTCATGTCTTTGTCCGCTCTGAATCGTTACGGGCGCAGCAATTCGGTCAGTTTTAAGCAAATTTTTATCGGCTCTGTACTTTTTGTGATTTCGGACAGCATTTTAGCCTATACACTTTTTGCGGGTTCTTTGCCTTTTTCGGGCGTTTTTGTTATGCTGACTTACATTGCCGCGCAGTTGCTCATTGCGGAAGGCAGCATTAACAAAAATGATGAATGATGAATTGCAACTCCTGTTTGCGCAGCAAGTGAAATTCATCATTCATCAATCAAAATTTAACTTTTGATTTCTTTATCCTCGTATTTTGAGGGGCATTTGAGCAGAATTTCTTTAGCGATAAATTGCCCTTTTTCGTTGACTGAACCTATGACGACAACTTTTTCGGAGCGTTTCAAGTCCTCGACCGACGGGGGCGGGTTATGACAAACTACTTTGCGTTTTTCTCCGCTCTCATCAATCAAATCAAAAGCAATGTAATTCGGGTCAATCGTCGGATTATATTCGATTCCGATGATTTCACCGCCGGAGTTTCGCGGTAAATCGCCGACAACGTGCACTTTTGTGTCGTCGCCGTCTTTCGCAAGTTCTTCGGCTTGTTGAAATGAAACATATTGACTTGCGTCGCCGGCGGAGGCAACAATGATGCCAATCATACAGGCAATGACCAAAAGAGCAATAACGTGTGAGAGTTTCATATCAGTCGTTTTTAATTTCTTGTGAATGTATGTTTGCTGATTTTTCAAGTTTGCTGATTTTTCTGTCAATCATGACCAAAAAAAACATGAGTCCGAAAAAAATGGTGAGCAAAACTGCCACTACAACATATATTTTGCCGTCTTGACGAAATAAATCTGCCATTTCGACACTGTCGTTTTTGTAGTCGTTAGCCCCGATGCTGATTTTTTCCTGTGCGAAAAGCACGGTAGATTGGGCAAGCAAAAAAAACAAAGCAACTGTTCGAAAAAGAACTTTGCCGATGCTGTTCATTATTTTCATTATTGAATCCAATTTTGAATCGCGCGCATACGTACACGCAACTCCGTTAACCAAAGCCCTAATAAAATCCACCCCGCAACGGCAGGATAAAAAACTAATCTGAGCTTAAAATCGAGGTCGTAAGCATTAAAACCCGGATTTCCGCCCGAGCCCGGATGCAAAGAGGATGTTAAGCGCGGTAAAACATAAATCAGCGGAATGTACATCGCAAGGGCAAAAATATTGTAAACGGCACTAATTCTGCCTTTTTTTTGCTCGTCATCAATCGCGCCGCGCAAAACAAAGTAGCCCAAATAAAACAGCATCGCAACTGCCGAGCCGTTTTGTTTCGGGTCGCCGCTCCAAAAATCGCCCCATGTAAAATTTGCCCACCACATCCCTGTTGTCAGCCCTAAAATGCCGAACAACATGCCTGAATTAGCGGATTCGGAAGCCCAAAAATCATTTTTTTCGTTTCCCGTCATCAAAAATTTGACTGAATGAAAAGCAGAAACAAGGAGCAAAAATAACATTCCGAACCACATCGGAACGTGAAAATACAGGTTTCGGATTGTTTCGTTCAATATTGCAAGGCGCGGCACCTCGAGAATAAGACCTGCCGTTAAGGTGTACGTCAGCAATACAAACGAAAGTCCTTTCCAAAATTTATTCAACCTCATCTCAGATTTTTGCCGCAAAGGTAGGTAAGCAAGCCATAGTTTCCAAAATTTTACCAAAGTTTAATTATTTTTTTCGTTTGTATGCAAAAATAAAAAGGAAGGCAAAAATAATAATTTCAAAAAAATGACGTTTACCTGAAAAACTTGTGCAAAAAAATCGTTTTGATGTTCATGAGAATATTTTTTTTTCTAAATTGCATAAAAATTCAACGAAACATTCAAATACAATGAGAATAGTTTTTCATGTTTTACTTACATTCGCGCTCCTGATGCCGTTTTTTTC
>JBPOJO010000575.1:0-1697 GCA_052033485.1 Bacteroidota bacterium
ATATTTTCAAAATTGTTATCTCTCGCTTTATTCAATTACCAAGCTTCTGTTTTCAAATAATCGGCATATTCAATTACCTGTTGTTTATGGAAATCCGTAACTAATTTATCCGAAAAACATTTCTCCAAGCACGGTTGACAAACTTTGTTTTTTATGGAGCCGGCAAGATGCCGGCAATACTCTATTGCAAAACCTATAAGGATTTGAAGACCTTATAGGTTTGAAAAATAACAAAAAAAAACAAAAATCAATCGGCAAACTGTTTCAAAGCAATTTCAGCGACACTTGCGCCGATGGACAAAGAGGAAGTTGCCGCAGGTGAGGGCGCGTTACAAACGTTGATGATGCCTTTTTTCTCCGTAATCATAAAATCGTCAATCAAACCGCCCGAACGGTCTGCGGCTTGCGCGCGAATGCCGGCTCCGCCTTCGGTTAAATCATCGGCTTGTATTTCGGGCACTAATTTTTGTAAAGCACGGGTGAAGGCGGCTTTTGAAAATGAACGATACATTTCATAAAGCCCTGTTTGCCAATACTTTACGGCAACTTTTTGAAAGCCGCCCCATGTAAGCGACTCCCACAGTTCGGGCAAAACAATGTCTGATTTTTTGTATCCCTCTCTTGCAAACGCCAAAACAGCATTCGGTCCTGCTTCCACTCCGCCCTTCATCATGCGCGTAAAATGCACGCCGAGAAAGGGGAAATTGGGGTTCGGGACGGGATAAATTAGGTTTTTAACAAGATATTCGCGCTCTTTTTTCAATTTGTAGTATTCGCCGCGAAACGGAATGATGCGTAAATCGAGCTTTTTTTCAGTCATAAGCGCGATTTTGTCGGAAAACAAACCGCCGCAATTAATGACAATTTGTGTTTCAAAAGTATTTTTTTCGGTTTTGACGATTTTTTTATCATTTATTTCCTCAATTCCGATGACCTTTTCGCCGAAGAAAATTTCGCCGCCGGCAATTTTAATTTTTTCAGCCATTTTTTCGGCAACTTTTTTGTAATCCACAATTCCCGTTTGCGGAACGAGCAATCCCGCAATACCTGCGCAGTGCGGTTCAAATTCTTTGATTTCTTCGGCACGTAGTTTTTTTAGGTTTTGCAATCCGTTTTGCAGCCCTCTTTGATAAATATTGTCGAGCAAGGGGAGTTCATTTTCCTCCGTTGCGGTAATTATTTTGCCGCATAATTCATAAGGAATGTTTTCATTTTGACAAAAATTTATCAACATATCATAACCGGAAAGGCAATTTACAGCCTTCAAACTGCCCGGTTTATAGTAGATTCCGCTGTGAATCACGCCGCTGTTATTGCCTGTTTGGTGTTTGGCGGGTTCATTTTCTTTTTCGAGCAAAAATATTTTGGCATTGTTTTTTTTGCCGAGCAGTTGAAGGGCGGTCGCTAAACCGACAATTCCGCCGCCGATAATGACGATGTCTGCTTTCATGTTAATTATTTTTCAATGAAATAGGTGAAAGAAATGCTGTTTTTCCGCACACAAATGTACTTTTCGGCTTGTCCGTCGTTTGAGGCAAAAGCCATTATCATCTTAATAATCAATGTTTTATGCCCAAAAATTAAAACGAATTAGAGATGACTGCTTGCCGGATTTTCTGATTCTTTTTCGGCTGATAAATTGAAAAAATTTTTGCCGCAAAAGAAAAAATCATCTTCATTGCCGCAAAGTTTGAAAT
>JBPOJO010000439.1:0-9000 GCA_052033485.1 Bacteroidota bacterium
AACCTCCGTGGGCAGGAGTTCTAACTCAACTATTTCTTTTTCCAACAAAGTACCTAAAAAAAGTTTTGCCACGGGGATGTCTTCGAGTAAATATCGAAAAACCACATCATAAAGAGGATTCGCTATGAACATTTTTTTTCTTTTTTGCAAAGTTAGAAAAATTTTTGTGATTAACCCAACATTCGCAACAAAAATATCTGCAAATTTTGCGGTATTTATTTGATTGACAGAGCTTTGTGCCGAACTCGGCACAAAGCGAATTTGAAAAAAAATTGCAGCCTTAAAATAAAAAATTTGATAACCAACCCCTTTTAACGTTAATTCCGGTTATGGTTTAAAAACCCATTTCCCGTTTGTTCCGAAATAAAATATCGAAACAGGCGTTTCAAACCGAATAAGATTCTCGTCTGCGGGTTTGGCAAAATCAAATTGCGGTTCAACAATGATTTTTCCGTTAATGTCAGCCAAGCCGTAAAGTCCTTCCGAACGCAATTTTAGTAATTTTCCGCGCTTTTCCGCACTGTCAAAAATGCGGTCATTGGCGGGCTTACCTGCGCGGTCAATTAAACGCCATTTTCCTTCCGAAATCTTTTTCCAACCGACATCTTCAAAACGCTCAAAATCGGTTTTAACGGATTTTTTGATTCTTTCAGGATATTTCTTCTTATATTCCTCCATGCCGCGTCTCGAAAATCGAACCGTATTGAGGCTGCCGTCCATGAATTTTCTTTCCAACTCCCAAAATTCGCCGATTTTTGCCAAAGCCAAACCACCTGAAAAAACTGTTAAAGAATCAAATTTTGCCTCGTACAATTTTTTTCCGTCTTCTCCGACATGAAAAAAACCATTTTCCGAGACAAGGTGAGCATTTTCGATAAATTTGCCTTTCGGTATTCCTTTTTCGGCTTTACCTAAAACAGCAGCGTTTTTGTCCCAAATTTGCGCGTCGGCAAGCACCTTTCCTGCAGAAAAATCGCCGGCTTGTGCAAATTTAGCTTTCAAAAATACGCTTCCGTTTTTATCAATAAAACTCACACGTGACTCTCCCAAGCGAACATTTGCCGTGCCTTCGGAAAAGGGATTTGCCGAAAAAAACTGCGGAGAAATAGCCCATTCGCCTTTTTCATTGATGTAGCCGAATTTGTTCTCTTTAGCCGATTTCGCGGCAAATAAACCTTCCGATGGTACTTCAATTTGAACAAAATCGTATTTACTTAATTTGCCGTCATAAAATAAGGCAAGCGTTTTCTTGCTTTTATCGGGATTTCCGACAACGTAATAATTATCGGATAAATGGCGAATAAAAGGGTGTTCAATTTTTAGAATTTCATTGCCGTTTTTGTCCGTCAAACCGAAAAGTTTATTGACCGATACAATGGCAAAATCTTTGTCAAAAGCGGTTGCAAAATCATATCGGGGCGAGATAACAAACTTCGCATCTCGCGAGATATAGCCGAATTTTCCGTTTTCTTTTGCCGCAAAAATTCCGTTTGCGCCGGCATAAAGTGCCTCAAATTTAGGTTCGACCACTGTTTTACCGTTCTTGTCTGCTAAGCCCCAAAGATTTTTTTCGTCAGCAAATGGAATGAGTGAAAAATTGTTTTTATCCCTCTCAAAGTCGGGAAAATCCGCATCTAATGCAGCAATATAGGCAACAGGCTCATATTTTTCGTTAAAATATGTATACGATGAAAGCGGTTTATTGAGCAAAAAATGAACTTTGTTGCCTATTTTTACCAAACGAATTGCGTTATAGACAAAGGGCAAAACCTCTCGCCCTGAGGCACTGACCGCTCCCCAAAAATTCCCTTTTTTTGCCGTGATGATGCTGTCGCAAAGCGATGAAAGTCGCGCTTCAGCGTAAATGAGCGGAATTTTGATACTTCCGTCGAGTGCTGCCGCGCCGAATACTTCACCTTTTTTAACTAAAAATATTCCGCCCTTTTTATCAAAAGCATTTTCATAAGCATTCATTTCTTCAAAAGCGGGGGCAAAAAGTTCTCGCCCTGTGTGTTCAATTAAGCACCATAAATGCCCGACTCGCGCCTGCACAAGTCCGCGCCCGTGTGTGTAAACGCTGTCAAATTTATTTTCAATAAAATCATAACGACAAGGAATAATTTCTTCACCCTTGTGATTGATAAAGCCATATTTTCCGTCCTTTCCGACCTTTGTAACGCCTTTTTGAGCGTCATAGATTTTTTGAAAATCGGCGACAAAATCATATTCAGGCTTTACCAAAATTTTTCCGCCGGTTGTAATATAGCCGTTTTGTTTGAAAAAAGTTCTTTTCAAAACATCACTTTTTTCCTGAAATTTCCCCGCGCCGAACCATGCAATTCCGTTTCTAAACGCGCCTACTTCTTCCGCTTTAAGGCTCGGTTGCAAAATAATTTTACCCTTTTCGTCCGCAATTCCCCATTTTCCGGCTTTTTTGATAAACACAAAACCGTCTGAAATTTCGCCGATATGCTCATATTCAAAGGGCAAAACAATTTGTTTTTGTACAGAAATAATTCCGTAAAGTAAATTTTTTTGTGCGCGAACTAAACCGTTTTTGACAAAAGAAATTTTATCATATTCGGCAGGCAAAATAATAACTCCCTTTTCATCGGCAAGCAAATATTTTCCGTTTTTTATGCAGGTAAAATAGCCGTTTGTGAGCGGACTTATTTCGGAAAATTCAGCAGGAAGTACAAATTTGCCTGTTTTGTCAATAATTCCAAAAAGTTTATTGAGGCGAATTTTTGCCGTGCCGCGTCTGAAATTGTCGGCAAAATCGTATTGAAAAGGAACGACCGTTTCACCTTTTGAGTTGAGAAATCCGTATTTCCCGCCTGTTTTAACGGCAATCATTCCTTCAAAAAATTCGGTTATGGTGTCGGCTTTTTGATTTTTTTCTCCGAAAAATTCTAAAATTTTACCATTTTTACCCACAAAAGCGGTATAATTTCCGGTGCTGTCACGCACCACACGCGCAATGTCATTTTCTCTGAAATCAGTGATTTCGACATCACGAGCGGGAATATTGGCAAAAATTTTACCGGCTGCGTGGGCAATTAAAAAGCAACCTTTAACATTTTTGTCTTGGTCATAAATTTTTGCGACTGCGACTTTGGAATATGGGTCAGTATAGGCAAAATCAAAGTCTGTTTTAAGCAAATTTTGACCTGTTGCGTTTGCCAAATAATATTTTCCGTTGTTCTTTTTTACCCAACGATTGCCGGAAGTATTTTCGATGACGGAGGCTTTAAAATAGACCTGAGCATTTAAATCGCGGTTTTTTAGCCCTGTTTCGTACAAATCATTGTATTTTTTTTCCGACAAGACATCGCCTTTTTCTGAAATTTCATAAATCGTAAGACTCTGCCCCTGATAAGCCAAAATTTTATTTGGTCTGATAACTTCGATAAAGTCAAATTTTAAAGGAACAATAATTTTGCCTTGTGCATTTAAAATTCCTTCAAATTGCTCCTTTTTAAGTTTTGCAACGGGCATATTTGCGTCAAAATCACTGATAAAATCATATTCAAAATTGAGTGATATTTGATTTTGTTTATTTATCAATCCCCATTTACCGCTTTTTTTCGCCGCCAACCAAGATTTACCGAGCGAAAAAATATTTTCATAACTCGGTTGAATGTGAATTTTGCCGTATTCGTCCAAAATTCCGCAAAGTTTATTTTTCTGATATTTAAAAAACCATGCGCCGAGACCGTAAAAATCGGGCAATATTTCAAAATAATCAAACTCAACGTCTGCGATTTGTTTGTCATTGACAAGGGAAAAAAGTCCCCATTTTCCTTTGTCAGCAAGCGCGGCAAAGGCGGGTTCAATAAAAGATTTGGCGGCAAATTCGGGATTGGCAATAATTTTTCCTTTAGCGGAAACACAGCCCCACAAGCCGCTTTTTTTGATAAAAAAATATTCGCCGGGCAAAATTTCATAATTTTCGATGCCGTCGGCAAGAAGTTTTTCGTGTGAAAAAAGTTTTAACAGATTGTTTTCTTTTAAAAAAATAAGATTGCCTGAATTTTTTTTGACAGTATCGGGCAAAAAAATTTCACCCGAAGTATTGTCAATAATTTTTTTTCCGAAGGCATCATAAACCTCACTTTGAGAATTTTTGGACGTGCGGACGAGTTTCGCAGATAGTGAAAGGATGTTGTCAAATTCTGCCGGAGAAAGTACTCCCGTTCGCCAAAGAACAGCTTTTTTTCCGTTTTTTTGGAAAACAAAAAAACCGTTTTTGTCCGTCATAATCCAATCAAAATTATCGGAAAAAAGTTTTTTTCCTGTCTTGTCATGAATAGTCCATTTGTCCGTTTTGAGTGCAAAAAAATCTTCCGAAATCAAACAAGAAGCTGCATTCACCTCCGAGAGCAATTTGCCGTCTTGGTTGATGACCCCGTATAAATTATTGTTTTTGACGGGATAAAGTTGCGCAAAAGAACTTTTGCACACGAAAAATAAGGCAAGCAGGGCAAAAATATGTTTCATAGAAATTGTTTTTTTTGTTTCGCAAGCAAATTAAAGGTAATTTTGTATAAAGAAAAGATTGCCGGAAATTTGTTTGCCTTTGGAATGATTTACAAACGAATTGAAAGCTGTTTTCGTACAACATTAGCTTTTCCTGTTTAGAAATGAGGCTTCCGTCAACCCCATTTTTCGCGAAAAACTATTTCAACATCTTCAAATAAACCTTAAAAATCAACATTCGAAATCGCTTTTTTTCTGATTTTTATTTTTTCTAAACGTCCAAAAATACTTTTGTTTGCATGGATAAATGTCAAGATTCATCAAGGTTCTTTTTGCTATTTAGTCGGTTTGCCCAAAAATGCAGCGCAAGATTTAGCTTGCTACCATACATTCGCTTTTTGCAAGATACATTTCTCCAAATCCGCAAGCTTAAGCTCGCAGTACACTCAGGCTAAACTGTTAGCAATTTTTTTTCGAATTGAATTTAATAATTTAACATATTTTACAACCATTAACGCCCTTAAACAGTTAATTTTTCCGACGTTGATGGTTAATTTGAATTTCAAACTTATGCTCGATGTCATTTCTTTGCTCTACCTCATCAGTGCTTCGCAGATGTTTTTACTCGCGGCGATGCTTGCAGTAAAGCCACAAAATCGCTTTGTAAATTCTCCATTGACCGTTTTTTTGCTCCTCACAGGACTTGAATGTTTGTTTTTATTTTTTTACCAAACTCCGCTCATTTTTTCTTTTCCGTTTTTACTTTACAAAACGGAGGCGTTTAATATGCTGAGCGGCGTGTTGATTTTTGTTTACTGCCGAAATATTTATTTTAACAAATTTTATTGGCGAAAAATTGATTTTCTCTTTTTTCTGCCCTTTTTGTTGTATTTCATTTATTATCAATATCCGTTCTCTGAATCTGACGCTGAAAAATTGAGGCAATACCGAGATTTTTTGAAAGCAGGGCAATTTTCGTCCGAAAATCTTTGGGAATGGACGGCTGAAATTGCTGCTGTTTTGCCTTTTTTGTGGTTTTCTTTTCCCTACATCAAAAAATACCACGGAGAACTCAAAAATAATCTTTCTGACATCAAAAATTATCAAATTTTTACGACTGAAAAAACCCTGTATTTTGCCCTCGCTCTTTATTCATTTGAAATTTTGCTCGTGATTTTATATTTTTTTGAAATTCAATTTACGCCCGTTTTGCATCACTTCTTGTACATTTTTTTGATTTTTGGAACTTATTTTTTAGCTTACAATGCCTTGATTAGAAATGATTTGAATGAAAAAATGAAACCAAGAGATAATTTTATTTTGCCCGAAAATTTGATTTCGGAAAATCAAATAAATGAAGAAATTAATCCCCAAGAAGACTCGCCCTTGCCTGAAAATAAGCAAAACAATCCGCCTCCGAAATACGCACATTTACAAATCGGTGAAGAAAAAATGAATGAAATTGCCCAAAAAATTGTAGTTAAAATGCAACACGAACGGCTTTTTCTCAACCCCGAATTGCGTCTTTCCGAACTCGCCGACAGCTTGCAAATTTCGCATCACTACGTCTCAATGGTCATCAATGAGAAGTTTAATCAAAGTTTTTTTGACTATATCAATTCTTTTCGTGTGGATGAAGCAAAACGTCTTTTATGCGATAAAAAGTATAGCCATTTTACCATCACGGCTGTCGGCTTTGAGGCAGGTTTTAATTCAAAATCGGCTTTTTATTCTGCATTTAAAAAATTTACCCAAAAAACACCCGTAGAATATCAAAAGTCTAACTAATTGATTTTCAATATTTTACAATTCCGTTTTGATAGGAAAAAACCGCAAAACGCTAAAAATCTGTCCGTACTTATACAAAAGCACGCCGCCTAAACATTTTCTCCCGAATTTTGTTGCACGTTAAATTCATTCACAAAATTTTTACGCTTATGGCAAGTTTCCAAAATTATTTCAGGGCTGTTCATACTGAAAAAAATGCCCGGTTTAGGAAAAATTTTACTCACATTTTCCTCAGCGGTATTGCCTTTTTTGGCTTTATGTTTTCTCTTTCGGCACAAGAAAATTATCGTCTAAAAAGTTTTCAAATCACCGTTTTAGGCACGTCAAACTTACATGATTGGCAAGCGAAAGTAGGAAAAGCAAAAGGACATTGCGATTGCGCAAAAGAGGATTTTCGCGAAGTTTTTATTGCGATTGAAAGCAACAGCTTACAAACCGAACATTCGGCAATGACAAAAAAAATCATTGAGTTGCTCAAAGCTGAAAAACATCCCGAAATTACGTTTCAAAGTGCTGAAATGAAGTCTGTTGAAAAAAATAATGACTATACTAAAATATTAGTTTCGGGCATCGTGCGAATCGCGGGTGTGAGCAAAAAAATTGAAATTTATGTGCAATGCAAGCCAACAGGAGCAAATTCTTTTGAAGCAAAATTGAGCTTTCAGCTTAAAATGACCGATTTCGGCATTGAACCGCCTCGCGCGATGCTCGGTGCACTCAAAACCGCCGATGAAATTAAAATTGATTGCGTGATGAATTTTACCCCCTAAGTTTTCAAATCTCTTAGGAGCAATGCTGTTTAGCATTGCCCTTTGCGGAAAATTTTTTAACAAAAAAAATCTAAACATTTTAAAATGAACACTTTAAGCAGAATAATTATTTTGCAGATTCTCGCATATTGCCTTTATTTTGCGCCGCTTAACGCTCAAAATGTACAGGACAGTTTGCCCAAATTTGAAAAATTTAATCAAAAAGGCAATTTCGCGCTTGCGATTCGTAAAGCAGGAAGCCTTGAAGATGAATATTTTTTTCATTATTACGGCTTGCGATTGAGTTGTTTTGTCAGAAAAAATTGGCAGGCAGGAACCGAAATCGGTCGTTCTGCTTACGGAAAATGGGAACGAAGCTATTTTATTGGGGCACACACACGCTTTTATTGGGCGAATCTTGGGCGATTTTCGGGTTTTTCAGAGATTGCAGGAAAAACAGGGCGTTGTTTTTATGACAATGACATCACGCTCTCGCGTTGGCAAGGAATGAACTATAATTTACAAGCTGTTTCGGGATTTTCTTTTCACGGATTTTACAAAAAAAGGATTTCGTTTGATTTTTATTTCGGCTATACTTTTGATGCTTTAAACATTGAAAATCACCCGACTCTAAAAAATTACCGTTACAGAAATTTTGACGTGGCTTACGGTTTTCAGTTGAATTTTGCTTTTCAGCGATTTTTTTCAAAAGTATCAAAATCAACATCTCCGACACCCTAAGGGACTCCAAGCCCCAAAGGGGAGCGGAGATGTTGATTTTGTAGATTTTACAAAACAATTTTTAACATTAACTTCAAACAAAAATGAACAAGAACATTTTTTCTTCTTGCTGCATGAACGGCAAGGCTATTTTTGGGATTTTTTTACTCTTTTTAACAAGTGCTTGCGAGCAATTTAAGCTCAATAAGATGATTGAAAATGACAGTTATTGGTCAAAAACTTACACGATGTCAGAAAATGAAAATTTGAAAAATAATTTAGACATTGACATTGCAATTATCGGCGGCGGCTATACGGGTTTATCTGCTGCATATCACCTTGCACGCATGAATCCCGATTTGGATATTGCCGTTTTTGAAGCAAAAACACTTGGTTCGGGCGCGTCGGGGCGCAACGGCGGTATGTTGCTCACAACACTTGTTGATGATTATGAAGATGAAGAAGTTTTAAAATGGACGTATGATTTAAGTGTTGCCAATATTAAGTTCATTGATTCTTTGTCAGAAGTGTATGAAATTGATATAGATTTGAAAAATTTTGGCTATTGTGAAGCAATTCACGAAGAAAACTTACTTACAGAATATCAGGAATATATCAAAGAAGCTCAGGCTGCGGGTATTCCGCTCAAATTTTTGAATAAAGAAGAAACGGCTGAAAAATTAGGCTCCGATAACTATCAGGGTGCCATGTTTGACCCGAACGGCGGTTCTGTTCATGCCTTAAAATTAGTTAATTTATTAAAAACAGCAGCCGAAGATGAGGGCGTTCGTATTTATGAAAACAGCCCTGTTGTTCAGTTAAATGAGGGGAAAACGCATATACTAAAAGTGGCATCAGGCGGACAAAATTTTGAAGTGAAATGCAGCGATGTGGTTGTCGCAACAAATGCCTACACCTCTAAATTGGGCATTTTTAAGCGTCAAATCATGCCCGTACATACGCAATGTGCGGCTACATACCCGCTCACGCAGGCGCAAAAAGATGCTATCGGTTGGGAAAAAAAATTGCCGTTTTTTGACAGCCGAGTGATGTTGTATCACCTTGTTTTTACTGAGGATAATCGTATTGTCATTGGGGGCGGAAATGTTAATTATTATTTCAACAACGGCTTGGAATATCAGGGAAATCTTGCGCGCGTGTCGGATATGATGTTAGAGGAGTTAATTCATTTGTATCCCGAATTAAAAGGTTTGCAGTTTGAATACGTTTGGAACGGCATTTTGGGAACAAGTTATGATGAAGT
>JBPOJO010000198.1:0-7559 GCA_052033485.1 Bacteroidota bacterium
GTTTTATTTATTTTCGTATATCCCTCAACACACCATATTTTTTGAAAAATTTATTTTGTAACAAGGGCGCACCTAAGATGGTTATTTTTTGCTGTGCCGGTTTTCGTTTTTAATGAAAGTTGCGAAAAAAACTGCCATACGCCTAACGGAAAAATGTTTGCGAAGGGCGGGATTAAATAGCACTTAACTTGCCCTACTCACAACGTTTATAGAAAGTACAAAAACCAAAATTTAGCACATTAGCCCGCCTTTTCGCCAACATAATGTTAGGGCACAGTTTTTACTCTGTTTCGTTACGTAGTTGCTCTATTTGCTCAACTGTTAAGCCTGTAATCTTAGCAATGAAGTCGTTTTTAGAACCTTCCAATATTGCATTTTTCGCAATATCAATTTTCTCTCGCAGTTTTGCCTCTTGTTCATAAATTGCCTTCGCACTTTCGGCTGCATTGCGATTTTTGCTTTCGGTACGTTCTTCGGGGCTTAACTGTTCATAGTCAATGAGTTCTGTAACTTTTCTTACGCCTTCATTGGCTAAATTGACTTGTGGATTTTTAGGGCTTTTGATAGACTCTTTCACTAAAATAAGCCAATCCTTGTAGCCCTGCGGGGTCGTATCTTGTACGTAGTTGTGATTAAGAAAAATTAATTTATGCCCAAAAACATCATATTCTTTGCCTTCTAAATCATACAAGTTGCTATTATGCACCAAAATATCTTTGGCAACCGTATTGCCTTGACGGCTTTTGGCTACGTATCTACCCGTAAAAAAGGCTACCGTAAGTACAATTCTGTCGGTTTTATATTCCTCAGAAGTGCGTTGCATTTCGGCAATCGCCATATTGTGATAAAGCAAAAAACGGTCAAAATTGTAGTCGTAGTCAATGCGTTGAATTTCTACGATAACCCTTTTATCTTTGCTTTCTGCAAAAATATCGTACTTGAAATCAATAGACGAAATTTTGGGTTCAAATCGTTTTTCCGTTTGCACTTTATCAGGTTCAAACTCTACGCCAAATAAATCTTTTACCAAACACTTTAAGACAAACTTGTCCGTAAAGGCTTTTTTGAAAATTACTTCGTTGTCTAAGTTGCCAAGCATATTTTTTTAATTAGTTTCTATTACAAAGATACGAAAAAAATGCTACAAATGAATTTAAGTTGTGTCATTATTGGCAAATTTTGCATTCATCTACTTTACCCCATTTATTCCCTTTCGTACTTCTTTGTAGTACGATTTTCCAAAATCGTGCAGGTGAATTGGATTTTACCCGTTATTTTACTGCGGTTCTATAACTCGAAAGGGAATAAATAACGCTGTTAGGCATAAAATCTTTGTAGAAAATATCCGCTAAGATATTAAAAACGCCCTTAGGCGTGAAATCTTTGGGGAATATCCACAAGCGAAACCTATATTTCACGCCTAAAGGCGTTTGAAGTCAGCTTTGTGCTGTTTTTCTACAAAGATGACAAGCCTAAAGGCTTTAAATTGCTAAACAATATTAAAAAGCAAGCAAAATTTTATTTGGTTTGTCTAATCGAAATAAAACTTTTCGGACACACTCATTACTTTGCTTGCATCGCCCGGCTAAAATTCATGCCCTCAAATGGTAAAAATAACGAGCAAATTTTTTATGAACAAGCCCTAAATGCTTTTTTTCGCCTAAAACAAATCAAATTTCTCTGCCGTTTTGACGCAGTCGGCGAAGGTGAAATCCAAAATGCCTAAAAGTTCGTCGGGTTTGTTGATACCGACCGTATCAAGACGGCTGCATTGCCGTTTTTTTCGCACTTACGACTTGTCGGATAATACAAAAATAAGCAATCATTTTTGCCTAAAAACGACCCGCAGAATTTTTTTAAAATGAATCAAAAGACCCGTTTTCAAAAAAAAATTTTGACTTTGATAAAAAAATTACTTAATTGCGGCGTATTTACAGTTAAAAAAATATTCTCTATTGATGAAATTGTTTGATGCCGACAAAACACAAGTCGTATTAATCGGAATCAGCAATTACGAAGACCCGCAATTGCCGAAACTCAAAGCTGCCGAAAAAAATTTGGAAGCCCTGAGAGATATTTTCTCTTCCGAAAGTATAGGCATTAAAGAACAAAATATCACAACAATAGCGAACGAAAGTAACAAAGATAAAATCCTGCTCGCCGTCCATCAGGCAGCCTCAAAAGCCAAACAAAGTTTGGTCTTGTATTATGCGGGACACGGCGTTTTGGACGAAAATTATGACCTTTACCTCACACATTCTGCCTCAACGGTAGATGAAATTTTTATTACAGGTATTCAAATTTCGCAAATTAACAACATTATTAAAAAGGAAAATCTGAACGTTGTCGTTATTTTGGATTGCTGTTTCAGCGAAAAAGCCTTTCAAAGTTTTCAGAAAACCAATTATGCAATGTTGGCTTCTTCAAAAAAAAATACACCCTCCAAATATCCCCTCGAAGAGCAATTTTCCGCCTTTTCTAACGAACTCATTACCGCTTTGCGCGACGGCATCAACATCAGAAAAAAAGACCTAAGTTTAAGAGATATTTTTTTACATATTCAAAAACAACTAAAAATTAAAGATTTTCCCGAGCCGCGTCAGGTAAATACGAATAACCTTGCCGAAATGGTTTTTTGTAAAAATAATTTTGATGAAATTTCGCCCGTTACCGAACTGAATAAAAATATTATTGTCCCTGTTTTTCATGCTTTAAATGACTTTATTAAAGATTTTGAAGGTTTTTCGCCTGCGGCAAATGATTTTGATGATGACTTGGATTTGGAAGATTTTTTTGAAGAAGAAAACGAAAATTATGAAGAAAGTTTGCAACTCACACAAAAAGCAAATCAAATTTTAAGGTATTATCCGATTTTGGTCAGTGATGAATTGCGGAAAGTTTTCGCCCCGACAGACGAAAATATTTCCCGCAATAAAATTCGGGTTTTAAACTTATGCAACGTGAATTATGCCGTCATAAAATTCATTGCTTTTATCCTTTTGGCGCAGCTTTGGGACGAAAAATCGCATCGCAACGTCCGTTTATCTTTTGAATTTTTGGACATTATGCGCCGTTTTGACAACCCCGATTATGAAGATTTTATTCGTTACATTATTTTGATAAACAAAATTTTTGAAGAAAACGGCATTGCACCTGCGATTCCGGAGTTGAAAGAGCTTTTTGCAAACCCCGACGTGTACCGCGCATCTCGTTTTTTAATAAAAACTTTTTCCGACCTCATGGCTGAGGAAGCCGAAACGCGCCTGCCGCCCGAAACGGAAGCAATTTGTGTGCAATGCGAAAACGCACTGACAACTCTTTTGGAGGCAACCGCCTTTTTAGCGCATTACGGGCTTGTTTCGGTCAGAAATATACACGTGGTCAAATCGAAAACCGAGCCGACGGAGTTTTCGCATCGGGTCAATTATTTGCAGTTAGATTCCAATAATTCGTCTCAAACGCAAACTGTTACGCGCACAAAACACACCGACAGTCATTCCGTTTTGCTTGTCAGAGCGAAAAATTTTGACGAAATTGCCTTAAATCTTTCGCCTTTTATTGTCGACCGAAATGCAAAAACTTCGCGCAATATTCCGAGTATTTTTTATTACGAAAGAAAATCCGACACCGATGACGGCTATCTTTACAAGCCTATCGGCGTGCAAGAAAACAAACCTTTTCCTTTAGCCTCTAAAGCCGAAGGAATTGAATGGCAAAAACAAATTGAAAAATTTAAACAGCATTTATCCGCATGAAAAGTCCGTTCAAAGTTCTTGATGCTTACGGCATTGAAGACAAAGACATTTTTTTCGGGCGTGAAGCCGAAACCGAAGCCCTCTACAAAAAAATTGTGGAGAGTAACCTCGTTTTGGTCTACGGCGCGTCCGGAACGGGCAAAACAAGCATTATTCAAAGCGGTTTGGCGCAAAAATTTTCCGACAATGATTGGCTGCCGATTTATGTGAGAAAAAAAGAGCACATTGTAAAGTCCGTTATTGAGGCTTTGCAAAAAGAATCGGGGCGAAAAATGAAAGAAAATCTCAACGTCAAAGACGTGGTCAAAGCCCTTGCTGCCGTCAAAGCCTTGACTATTTCTGCTTTTAAACCGACTTTTTTAATTTTTGACCAATTTGAAGAACTTTTTATCAGCGGAACGGAAGACGAGCGCGCTGATTTTTTTGAGTTTATCAAAAAAATTCTGAACGCAGATTTTAATTGCAAATTGATTTTTGCCATGCGCGAAGAATACATTGCCGAACTCTCCGGTTATGAAGAAAATCTGCCCGGAATTTTTGACAATCGTGTCAGAATTGAGCGCATGCGACGCAAAAAAGCCGAAGATGTTATCACGCGCTCCGCGAAAGTTTTCGGCATTGAATTGATTGAATCGGAAATTTCTGTTCAAAAAATTGCCGAAAACGTCAGTGAAGATAATCTTGTCGAATTGACTTATTTGCAAGTCTATTTGGACAAATTATACGAAATTGCTTCCGATGAAAGTCCCGAAAGAGTAGCTTTTTACCCCGCTTTGGTCGAACGACTAAGCGATATTGAAGATATTTTATCCGAATTTATCGAAGAGCGCGTCAAAAATGCGCAGGCTAATTTGCCCGAAGAAGCCAAAGAGGGCATTTGGGAATTGCTTTCGCGCCTCATCACGCCGGAGGGCACAAGAGCCTCTTTTCCCCTCAACGAACTGCTTTTTCGCCTCGAAAGCGAAGGAATGAAAAGGCAATTTTTGGATATTTACGTCGAAGAACTCAAAACTATTCGCGTTTTGAGGATTGCGGACGGACGCATTGAGTTGGCGCATGATTCTCTTGCGAAGACCATTCACGAAATTATCGGACCCGAAAAACAGTTACAAAACCACATTCGTTCGACGATTGATGAGGCATATTTGCTCTACAAACGTACGAACGGAGCGGAACTTATGTCCGAAAACACACTGAACTACATCACGCCGCACCTCTCGGGTTTGGCTTTGACGAAGTCATATACGCAACTGATTGAAATCAGCCGCGAAAGAATCAAACGAAAAAAACGGACGATTCAAGTGTTTGTTGTTTCGATTATTGTAGTGCTCGCTGCTGTCGGTATGTGGGCGTTCAGCGAACGCACGATTGCCGTTTCGCGTTCGGAGGAGCTGAAAGTCGAAAAAGATAAATCCGTCAACGCCTACGTGCGTATGTACGAATCCAAAAAAGAATTGGAGCAAAGCAACAAACGTTTGCACGAAACGAACAACCGACTCGACCGCGCTTTGTCGCGCCTTGCGGACAATGAACAACAGTTGCGCGAGCGAAAAAATGAGTTGGAAAAAACCGTTTCAAAGCTCAAAGAATCCGAAAAACGCTTGCTTACCGCCCTCAAAAAGGTTGAAGAAGAGAAAAATAAAGCCTACGAAATGGAGCGTCGTGCCGTGCGTGTCAGCCGTGAGGCATTGGCTAATGAATTGGCTTTCAGGGCATTAGTGATGTCAGATACGGAGGTGGATTATGCGATGCGCGTGGCGGAATTGGCGTATATGTTTGACAAAAACAGCAATACGGAAAATGCCGTCGTGAGAATTTTCAAAAAAGGTAAATACGTTGAACGATTCGGGCTGAAAGGCGAGAACTTGGCAGATGTCATTTATGATTTTTTGCACACCGACCAAATTCCCCGTTTGACGGAGCGACAAATGCGTGAATTGGGCTTTCAAGATTAGCACCATAGCTCATTATAAAGTGTACCGCCGGCTATCAGCTTGCTAAATTTAGGTTTTTCGGGGAGCCGGCAAGATGCCGGCAAAACTTTTGTAGCATAAGATTCTGCTTGTTATTTCGAGGTGGTTTGGGAAAAAAAACAAAATTCACAGGCAGAAGCAAAAATCATCGTTTATCAGAATTTTAAAAATTTTGCAGAAAATAGGGCAAAAAATTGTATTTTTGCATGAAAATACTTTTGCCATGAAATACAATTCTGTCATAACCACATTTTTTTGCCTCATTTTGTTATTTTTTGCCCAAGAAAATGCTTTTGCGCAATCCGTATTGAGCAAAGGTGATTTTTTTCCGATAAAAATTTCGCAAGACGGCATCTATAAAATTACCGCTCAAAATTTGCAAAAAGCAGGGTGGGATTTGAGCAAAATCAACCCCAAAAACATTGCAATTTACGGAAACAAAGGCGGAATGTTGCCGCAAGCAAACAATGCCGAACGCGATGCAGACCTCACCGAAATTCCCCTTTTTGTCAAAGGTGAAGACGACGAAAAGTTTGATAATGAGGATTTTATCTTGTTTTTTGCTCTCGGTGCTGATGAAAAAAATTATTCCGCCGGTGAAAAAATTTTTAAAACAAGTAAAAATATTTATGACGATTTTAATTATTGCTTTCTCACGCTCAAAGAATCTGCCGGCAAACGAATCATAACCGCAGAACAGCCGGCAGGAGGGCAAGTTTTTGATTATTTCGACGAGCATATTCACCATGAAAAAGACGATTTTAACGTCCTTGCCGAAGCGGTTCGAAGCGCGCCCGGCGGTTCGGGGCGCGAATGGTTCGGCGAATATTTTGATTTGCAAACTTCCCATCAATTTGAGTTTGACACAAAAGGCATCAACAATAAAAAAAATATGCGTTTGAATGCCCGTTTTATGGCTTTTTCGGTCGGCATTACCAATATAGAATTTTCGGCAGCAGGCAAAAATATCGGAACACAAGCGATTCCCGCCTCTTATGACAACACCTATTCGCGCAAAGGCAATATCGTCGAAAGCATATTTTCACTCAATCCGAGCGATTTTTTGAGTGCCGAAAAAATTACTTTTACGGCAAGTTTCACCAAAAATGAACAACGCGCATTTGCGGCGGCTGACTTTTTGTCCCTGAATTATTCTCGCGATTTGCGCTTTTACGGAAATTCTGTTCGTTTCAGATTAGCCGAAACTGCCTCATTTCGCGAAGCGGCTTTTGCCCTTTCCGGTATTTCACAGCCCGAAAAATTGCAAATTTGGGACATAAGCGATTTGCATGAAACAAAAAAATATATACCGGAATTAACGGGCGAACAAGGGCGGTTTTCGTTTCACACCGGCGGACAAATTCGCGAATTTATTGCTCTGCAAGGCGATGATTTTCCGCAGCCCGAAATTTTGGCAAAAATTCCGAATCAAAATATCAAAGATTCGCCCGTTCCGAATTTTATTATCATTTCTCACAAAGATTTTATTGAAGAAGAAAAAAAATTAGCCGATTTCAGGGCTAAAAACGACGGTTTGTCGGTACTTGTGTTAGATGTTGAGCAAATTTACCGCGAATTTTCATCGGGACGGCAAGATGTCAGTGCGATTCGCGATTGTATTCGATTTTTTTATCAAAAAAATTCTGCGGTCTTGCAATATGTTTTGCTTTTCGGTGATGCGTCTTACGATTATCGCGGGCGAATGGCAATCAAATCGAATTTTGTTCCGATTTATCAGTCGCGTGAATCTTTGCACCCTATTTTTAGTTTTTCTTCCGAAGATTATTTCGGCATGACGGACGAAAATGAGGGCGAATGGGCTGAAAATAAT
>JBPOJO010000814.1:0-2254 GCA_052033485.1 Bacteroidota bacterium
CCGTTTCCGCGTATGTAGGTGCATTAGGCGCGTCGCTCGGCGCAATGGTCGCAAGTCTTTCCGCTCAAAAATACACTTATCAAGACGGTTTAGAGGATTTTTCTTCACGCGGTGTAATTTTGCAAAAATGCAAAGAAGATTTGATTTTTCTCACCGACGAGGACACAAGAGCCTATAACGGCATCATGGAGGCGTTTAAATTGCCAAAAAACACCGATGAGGAAAAAGCAGCTCGCAAAATAGCGGTTGATGATGCTACAAAAAATGCCATCATTGTTCCTTTGAATGTCATGCGAACCGCTTATTCAGGCATCAAAGAATTGCTTTTCATTGCCCAAAACGGCAATCAAAACGCAATTTCCGATGCAGGTGTTGCGGCACTGACGCTGCGCACTGCCATTTTCGGTGCATTTTTGAACGTAAAAATTAACTGCAAAGGTTTAAAGGACGAAAAATTTGTGCGCGATGTTGTCAGTGAAGCGGAGAGTATTTACATCTTGACTTTGTCCGAAGAGGAAAAAGTTTTGGAGTTGGTGCAAGCGGCATTATGATTTTCCCAAACCTATAAGGTTTCCCAAACCTTATAGGTTTAGTTTTTTTGTTAAATCAATTGCCTTAAAGCAATTTCAAATGATTTTTTGGCAATGCCCGTTTTGCTTTTTGATTCTGAATATGTCTTTTTCAAAGCATCTCCGATAATTTTAGCGGTGTCGCCGAAAATGTCTGCATCGCTCAATTTTTCCAAATCATTGCTCATCAAATAGGCAAAAACACGCGCCATACCGCAGTTTGCGATAAAATCCGGCAATAATGCGACGTGCTCGTCGGTGAAATCGCCTGTCGCGCCGAAGAAAATTTCGGGGTCGGCAAACGGAACATTTGCGCCGCAGGAAATTACTTCTAAGCCGCCTTTTATCATTTTTTCGACTTGCTCGCGCGTTACGAGGCGTGAAGCGGCACAAGGCGCGAAAATTTCAGCGTTCAAATCCCAAACTTTTGCATTCACCTCCTCAAAACTCATCAAATTTTGATGCACCAATTTATTGCCGTCTTTTTGTAAAAATAAATCTTTAATTTCTGCAAAAGAAAAACCTTCGGGACGCAACAATCCGCCTGCGCGGTCAATGATACCCACGATTTTTACGCCTTGTTGAGCCAAATAAAAGGCTGCGGCAGAGGCAACATTGCCCCAACCTTGAATAATTGCGCGTTTTCCCGCGTAAGTTCCGCCCCAAATGTTGTAATAATGAAAAATCGCCGATGCAACGCCGTAGCCGGTAATCATGTCCGCAACGGTAAATTTGCGGCTTACTTCAGGCGAAAAAAGTTCATCTTCCAAAACTTTAACCACGCCTGCGCGAAGTTGCCCGACACGGTGAATTTTTTGTGCTTCCGTGGGACAGAAATGTCCGTTAAAAATGCCTTCTTGCGGGTGCCAAATGCCGACGTTTTCCGTCATCGGGATAACTTCGTGAATTTCGTCGACGTTGAGGTCGCCGCCTGTGCCGTAGTAAGTTTTCAACAAAGGGCGCACCGCGTTGTACCAACGTTGCAAAACGCCGCTTTTACGCGGGTCATTCGGGTCGAAATTAATGCCCGATTTCGCGCCGCCAATCGGCGGTCCTGCCACGGTGAATTTAACTTCCATTGTTTTGGCAAGCGATTCTACCTCGCGTTTGTCCAAGCCTACGCGCATACGAGTACCGCCGCCTGCCGCACCGCCGCGCAAGGAATTAATGACAACCCAACCTTTCGCTTCCGTTTCGGCATCGTGCCATTCAAAAACAATTTCGGGATTTTTTTCTTCGAATTTTTTTAACAATTCTTTCATTACAATCGTTGTTTTTTGGTTTTACGCGGCAATTTACACATTTTTTTGAATGACAAAAATTTTGAGAAAAAAGGGCAAAAAATACTTATGAATTATTTTTGGAGCAAAAGAATTTTAAAAAAACAAAATTTTCTTTCAAAAAAAATACCGAACGCATAATTTTGGGTTTAAAAAGATATTTTTTCCCAAAAAACGTGCATAAAATTTTTTTGCCTTCAAAAAAGTAAAGCAAAAATATCTTCTGTATTCAAAATAAAATTGGGAAAAAACCTTTTTGCAGGAGAAATAAAAAGCATTCATGCACGTTTTCCGAAAAAAACAAGTATTAATTTTGACAAGAAAACGGAACTGTTTAGCCCAAGTGTATCCGAGCAGTCTACTCGCGATACAAGGTTAAGTCGCAAGCTAAAGCTCGCGATACAA
>JBPOJO010000408.1:0-5732 GCA_052033485.1 Bacteroidota bacterium
GTTACAAAATTATTATCTTTCCTGAACAGTATCCGGAAAAAGTCTGCAATAAACAGAGTCGGGTATTTTTAAATAATCGACTCTTTTTTTACTCCCAAATGATTTCAATGCCCGAATTGCCTAACCAAACAGTTGTTTGTACGGCATGTTTAATGCGCTTTACCACAATTTTTCCCTTAACGGGTTCCTCAATGTCTTGCTCAATGACATAAAATTTATCCTTTTTATGAAAAATAATTGCCTTGTTCACCGATTGGTCAGTCGAAATTTTGTATTCTTTTTTACCGACTTTAACCTCCTTCATGATTTTTTTCACCTCTTTGCCGGCTAAAATATCCAAAGCGCGTCGGCAATCGGGAATACCGTATCCGAGAAAATTGTTGCCGTAGGGATACAAACTTCCTGATTTTTCAATGATGTCAAACAAATCTTTTCGACTTACCTCAGGCTTTTTTTGCAACAAACAAGCCGCAAAACCGGTGATGACAGGCGCGGAAAAAGAGGTGCCGGTCATGGAAAATGCCGAAATATTGGGTTTCATGTATGGTAATTTTTCCGGTCCGACGCTGCTGTACCCCGCTCGTAAACCATTTTGATTATTCGCGGCAATAGACAAAACTTCCGGCGAATCGGCAGGTGCGGTAATAACTCGCCACTTTCCGCCGCCTTCATTGCCGGCAGAAACAATGATAATCATGCCTTTTTCACGCGCCGCAATCGTTGCCGCTTGCGAAACTTTAGTCGTTTTTCCGTCCATGTTTTCCGGCAAATAATTCTCCTCCGACTTATCAAACCCCTCCCCGTAACCGAGTGATGTATTGACAAGCCGCACACCGAGACTGTCCATCATTTCCAAAGCGCGAATCCAATAATCCTCCTCCGCCCGAAATTCTTTCGAGCCGTGGTCTGTTCTTGCCAAATAAAATTCGGCATCTGTAGCAAAGCCTGTTTTAGATTCTCCTTTGATTTCGCCCGCAATCATTTCCATAACGTTCGTTCCGTGTTCATCTTGCGAAGTTTCGCTTTCCTCAAAAAATTTTTCTTTTTTTGGTGAAACAAAATCTCTAAAAAATTTAATTCTGTTTTCACTAAAAATATTTTTTAACAATTCACTGTCATTAGCCAAATAAAAACCGGCATCAATAACGCCGATTTTAACCCCCTTTGCCGTCAATTTTTCATCTTCAAAAGCAGATGGATTGATTTGAGCAACAGCAGTGCCGTATTCCGGCGCGCCGGTTGATGCATAAGTGAATTGCAAATTGACCGGCTCAACGGAAGTTACAAATTCATTTTTTTTAACCGCCTTTACTTGGTCGGGGGTCAATTCAACCGAAAGCGCATTGAGCCATTTGGAAGAATTGATAATTCTATTGCTTTGCGCGGCAACTTTTTTTAAATAATTTTCATTGAGGGGAATATCGCTTTGTGCAAAAATCGGAAGTTGCAGCAATTTGCGATTTTGCAGCGCGGCAGGCGTGAGATGCTTTTCGGGGGCGTAATTCTCGGTGTTTTTGTCCTTGAAAAATACCCAATATTTAGCAGTCTGCGCCGAGGATATTTTTGCCGAAAAAAAAATTAACAGCAGCAAAACAACTGATTTTGTCTTCATAAAAGTTTTTGATATGGGTTTGAAAGGCGAATATAGTGTTTTTTTTTATATTGAAAATGACAAATATGAACCATGAAAACAAAAAAAATGCGAATTAGTCCGTTTTCCGTCGGAATAATTCGCATTTTGCTGTTTTTTCTCATGTAAAACAGCCTTATCGTAAAACCTTTTCGGGCAAGGTGCTAAATCCATATCCCGTTTTCCAAAAAATCACTTTCTGTCTGCCTTTTTCTTGCAACATTTCGGCAATTTTTTGTAAGCACCGGGGTTGGCTTCAAATTCTCCCGCATCATAACCGACGTTTGCGACCAATTTTTTTACTTTGGTTTCATCGAGAATTTTGTCGTCGTATTTGACTGTCATGGACTTGTCGTCGAGGTTGAGAACGGCTTTTAAAACGCCTTTTTCTTTCGACAATTTCTTTTCGATTCGCTCTTTGCACATTTCGCATTGCGCCGAAGTCGGAAAAGTTACTTCTTTTTCAGTTGTTTGCGCCCTAACTTGTGAAGTGAATAAAACGCAGCAAAAGAGTAAAAAAAACTTAAAAAAACTTTGCAGGACCGTGAAATTTAATTTTAAAAAAAACTCATTTTGACTAAAAAAGGTTCAAAAAATATACCGTAAAAAGCTTTTTAAATGTACTTATCCAAAATGTGCGCAATATTTTCAGGCTCTCCCGTGTTTTGCCATTCAATAAGCCAATTATTTTTGAGCTTAAAAATTCTGCAAATTTCGGCAGCACCCGTTGCTATTTTGTCCCCTGTGAGCATTTTTTCCGCAATAATTTCACCATGTACGACATCAGCAATGACGGCACGGATTTTCAAATCCTGTGAAATTTTTCCTGCATACAAATTTGCCAAAAACACAATTTCGTGAATTTGTTCGCTCATGTAGTCAAAATTAATTTGAATATTTTCAAATGCAGTCGCGTCCTCATGCAAGGCACTGTCGCCCGAATGTAATGCAGACATATCAGGCGCATAGAGATTGTTGTAAAAAATCCAAAAATCATCGTCGAGTACGCGCCCGTCTTCAGCAAGGAGCAGGGCAGCTAAATCCAAGTCAATGTCGGGTGTGTTACGAAAAGCGCAAAACTCCCAACGCAGAGAAAAAGTAATTTTGTTGTGTTCGAAAATTTTTAACTCAGTCATTTCAGGATAGTGAATTTTACTAAGAACGTTTTTTTTGAAAAAAAATTTCCTTTTCGAAAAAAAAAGGTCGAAATTTACTTTCGACCTTAATTTTTTAAGCCTTATTAATCTCTTTTTCCTGTTCTAAATATTGCAAATCATGTGCATCATTGGATTCGGGCGTTTCCGAAAGCGGAACGGTTTGCGGAATAAAATCTTCTTTTGCACCCGGTTTGCTGTAATCGTAGGGCCAACGATACACCGTCGGAATTTCGCCGGGCCAATTACCGTGTTGCGGATAACGCGGTGTTGTCCATTCCAAAGTATTTGATTTCCAAGGATTTGCGGGAGCCAAACGACCGCGGAACATGGAGTAGAAGAAATTGAAACCGAAAATCAACTGCGCGGAAAATGCAATAAGGGCCGACGCGCTGATAACCGCATTCAAATCCACAAAAGATGAAAACGCATCAAAATTTGAAAATGAATAATAGCGGCGCGGGAAACCGCTGATTCCGAGATAATGCATCGGGAAAAAGACCATATAAACACCGATGAATGTTACCCAAAAGTGAATGTAACCCAATTTTTCGTCCATCATGCGCCCGAACATTTTCGGAAACCAATGATAAATACCGGCAACCATTCCAAAAAATGACGCAGCCCCCATTACCAAGTGAAAGTGCGCGACAACAAAATAAGTATCGTGCAATTGAATGTCAATCGCGGCATTTGCCAAGTGAATCCCCGTTACACCGCCGACGATGAACAAAGAAACCAAGCCGATTGAAAATAACATGGCAGGGGTAAAAATCAAATTGCCTTTCCAAATCGTGGTGAGGTAATTAAAGGCTTTCACCGCTGAAGGAATGGCAATGATTAAAGTTAAAAACATAAAAACCGTCCCCAAAAACGGGTTCATGCCGGAGAGAAACATGTGATGCGCCCAAACGATGAACGACAAAACTGCAATTCCGAGCATTGAGCCAATCATGGCGCGATAGCCGAAAATCGGTTTTCTTGAATTTGTCGAAATGATTTCGGAAGTCATGCCTAATGCCGGCAAAAGCACAATGTAAACTTCGGGGTGTCCCAAAAACCAAAACAAATGTTGGAATAAAACAGGGCTGCCGCCTACGTTAGACAAGGCTTCACCGCCGATGTAAATTTCGGAGAGGAAAAAGCTCGTCCCGAAACTGCGGTCAAAAATCAACAAAAGTGCGGCAGAAAACAGCACCGGAAATGACAACACGCCGATTACCGCCGTTATCGTAAATGACCAAATCGTCAGCGGCATTCTTGTAAAAGTCATGCCGAGCGTGCGCATATTGATAACGGTGGAAATGTAATTGATACTGCCGAGCAAAGATGACACGATGAACAATGCCATACTTGACAGCCAAAGTGTCATGCCGAGCCCCGAGCCTGACATGGCTTGCGGCAAAGCACTCAAAGGCGGATAAATAACCCAACTGCCCGATGCCGGTCCGGTCGAAATGAACAAAGAAGTGAACATGATAACGCTTGACGCAAAAAAGAACCAATACGAAAGCATATTCATAAAGCCTGATGCCATGTCGCGCGCTCCTATTTGCAAAGGAATCAAAAAATTACTGAAAGTGCCGCTCAAACCTGCCGTTAAGACGAAAAAAACCATGATGGTGCCGTGCATCGTAACGAGGGCGAGGTAAAATTCGCGGTCGAGTTTGCCCGCGTCAGTAATCCAACCGCCGAGCAAAGGTTTTAAAATTGTTAAATCCGCGTCGGGAAAACCCAACTGCAAACGGAAAAGAATGGAGAGAAAGCCGCCGACCAAAGCCCAAAGCAGCCCCGTGATGAGGAATTGTTTGGCAATGACTTTGTGGTCAGTCGAAAAAATGTAATTTGTCCAAAAATTTCCGTGATGTTCGTGTTCTTCATGATGCCCTTCGTGAGCGTCGGCATGATGTAAATCAATATCAATGGTAGCCATTTATTTTATTGCTTTATTGAAGTGAAAATAATTAATTGTTAGCCATAGCTAATTTTTTAATACCGATGCTTTCCAAATAATCTTTGTTGGCAGCAGTCCAAGCTTCTTGTTTGTCGTACCACGCCTTAAATTCGGCATCTTCCACGACGGAAACTTTCATTTTCATGGCAAAATGCCCTGAACCGCAAATTTCGGTACAAGCCAATTCATAATTAAACTCGGGATTACCGGTAATTTTTCGCATTTCCTCTGTTGTTTTGGTTGGCGTGAACCAAAATTGCGTCGGCATGCCGGGGACGGCATCCATTTTGACGCGAAAATGCGGCAAAAATACACTGTGGAGAACATCGCGAGCGCGAATTTTGAGCAGGACGGGTTTATTTTTAAGCAGCTTCAATTCCGTTGGCATAAAATCGTCCATCGTAGCGGGGTCTGCGGCAAAATCTAAGCCCATTGAATTGACGGCATCAATTTTTCGGAAATCATATTTTCCGAGTTTTTTGTCTTTCCCGCCGTAACGCACTTGCCAATTGAATTGTTTGCCCATAATTTCGATGTGCAATGCTTCTTTGGGTGCTTCTTGCGTAACTTCGCTCCAAACTTTCCAACCCGACAAAACCAAAATAGCGAGGGCGATAGCGGGTACTATATTCCAAATCAACTCCAATTTGTTGTTGTGCGGATAAAAAAATGCTTTTTTGTTTTCCTTGTAACGATAGATAAAAGGAAAAAAGAAAAGCAAACAATGGGTGGCAAAAAAGACAAAAAAGGTAATTCCGGTCGTCAGCCAAAAAAGAAAATCAATTTCGGGACCGTGAGCGGACGCGGCTTCGGGCAAAAAATATTGCTTTGCGTCCATAGAATACCAAAAAATTAAGCCAAACATCGCAAAAAACATCACCACAAAAAGACCGGCATTCAGGGCGTTCGCTCGGCTCACGCGCGTGGTTCCGTCTTTTGATGATTCTTTCGCAAGCTCGGCAAGCGTAAAGATGCGGTAAACTAATGCCATTAG
>JBPOJO010000617.1:0-8370 GCA_052033485.1 Bacteroidota bacterium
AGGATTAAAATTAACCGACTCGCCGAGCACTAAAATTCGATAAGTTAAATCATACAAATCTTTGTTATTTTCTAAGTTTTTTATCAAACTGTCAAAATTTGTGTTATTTTCTTTTAACAATAATTGAACACTTTTTTCCAAATCTTCCAATGTCCAATGCGATTTATCAATTTTTTTCGGCAAAATTTCTTCCGCTATGGTTTTGCATAATTTTGAAATCAAAAAAGGGTATCCGGAGGTGTAAAAGTACAATTTTTCGGCAATTTCTTCAAAATTCATCTGCACATTTTCCGCATCGGAGTACTGTTTGAGCATGAAAATTATCTCTTCGGGATAAAATTCCATCACGACATTAAAATCCGCCGCAATGTTCCAAGGGCTGTTTGTTTGCGCGCCGTCGGGGTTTCGGAGTTTGAATTTTAAGGATTTTATGTCGTGAACGCCCGCCAAAACGACACTGTGAAAAGTGCAATGTTCGGGCAAGTCGCGCAGCAAAAATTTTGCACGCAACATGCCTAACAAAACTAAAAATGGCTCATATTGACTGCCGGCATCAACTTCATCAATCAATAAAACCATTTTTTGCGGGCATAATTGAACGATTTGTGTAATTTTTTTTGACAAATCTTCCATACTTTTCGGCAAATTGATTGTCGCGAGGGTTTCTTTTTTGTCAAATTTTTCCGAATTTTGCAAACAATAACACAATTCATTGAAAAAAAACTGCCCGAAAGAAATGTCGCTTTCATACGTCGAAACGCTCAAACCCTGAAAATTCATCAAAACAGGCAAGTATTGAGAATCACGCCGGAGAGTTTGCAATAAAGCCAACAACATCGTCGTTTTGCCGTATTGCCGCGGTCGATTCATGACAAAATAATCGCCGTATTCGACATGCTCCATGATTCCGTTGAAGCGTCGCCGGTCGTCCATCATGTAATGCTCGTTTGCGCGGCACGTGCCCGTGATGTTGAAGCGTTTTTTCATTTATCTGTACTTCTCTTTTCTCGCCGTTTCACAAAATTTAAAATGCTCCTCATCGTCTCCGTCCGGAAGCGGATAGAGAAACTTCAAACTTGGGTCAATTTGACTGAGAATTTTTTGCCCTTCGAGATAATATTTTAAACGATAGCGGCTCGGATACCAACAAGCCTGCGGTTCGGTCAAAGAAATTCCTTCCGTTTGCACCTCACGAGGCGCCTCAACAAGGGTGCAATTTTTCTCGGCACGAACTTCAAAAATTTTGGAAAAAAGCCCTGCCAAATAGAAGGCTTTATGAAAACCTGCCATGTTATCAAAGCGTTTTGAGCGTTCGTATTCGCTGTAACCTTCTTTTTCGATGATTTCGGGCGCGTACCCGATACAAGAACGGGCATAGACAAGATTGTATTCTTCGCCTTTTGTCATGTAACTGTGGTCATCTTCAATCAACAAACTGTTCGGCACTTCATCAAAAGGCACGACAATTCCGCCCAATTTCTTTTTGTAATTTCCGAAAGAATAAGATTGATATTTGGCTTTAATCTCCTCCCTGCGGCTTTGTGAAGACGTATCAATGCAATGATGCCGCGAATAAGCCCTATAAACAGGGGGATTGTCGCCGAAAGCGGCGTGCATGACCAAGTCGGCAAATTTTTCATTCCTTTCCTTTATGCCCGCACTGAAAAAAAATATATTGCCGCCATTTTCGTGCAACCAACGAAATAAAGCATAAAAACCGGGAAAAATATAGTGCGGATATGTTAAAATTTCAAAACAATGTTTTTTAAAAAATTCATTGCCGAAACGTTTGCGAACACTTCTTTCCTCATTTTTAGGTTTGGATGAAACGGCATACGTTACCGTGTCATCAATGTCAAAAACAAAATTACCTGTCATAAATGTTTTTTTTAGCATGAAAACTTGCAAAATAAGCCAAATTTAAGGCTTTCGCAAGAAGGTATTCCCTTTTATTTCACAAAAGGGAACAAACAGATTTTGAAATGCAAAGATAGCATTTTTTCTGAAAATGACTATTTTTTTTTTGCTGAACAAATTTCGAATGACAAAATTTTATTCTGCCAAAACTGAATTTGTATCATTTCCTAAAAAGACTGACAAAAGTTTTTTTTCATCAAAATACAGGCAATTTTGCGGCTCTTTTACGAAATTTTTTTTGGAAAATAAAACATCAAAAATTTCATCATTTTCATCGCGATAGAATAAAAAAGTTTCATTTTCGGCAAATTTTTTTTCACGAACTCCATTTTTAGTGCTCAAAACGACCTTTCCTGCCGCCGCCGCCTCATAAAATTTAGTCGGTATTCGCCCCGAAATCGCAGGATTATTGTGATAAGGCATGAGCAAAATGTCGGCTTTTTGCCATGTTTCCAAAATTATTTTTTGAGAAACGGGTTTATCAGAAATCAATGCCGAAATATTTTCCGCAGAACATAATTTGGACAATTTTTCACGATAAACTTTCTCGGGCGCGAAACCGCAGAGAAACAGACTGCCTTCAAAGCGATATTTTTTCTTTAAAAACAAAAATAATTCAATCCCGTCACTCGTCCCGTAGGTGTGTGTAAAGGTGCCGGTGAGGGCGAAATTAAATGATTGCCGATTTTTGGGGGGAGAAATAAAGCAATTTTGAAGCGAAAAATCGTTTTCAAGCGGTTTATTTTCAAGTAAATAGACATTTTTTGTTAAAAAAGGCATTTCTTCAAAATAACATTCTTCTGCAAGAAAAAAAGCATCGCAAAACGGGTAGAAAATTTTTTCCGACAGTCGAACAAGGTGTGAAAAAAAATGCCTTGTTACAAAACTGTAATGCTCTTGAAAATGCAAATTTTTGAAATAATTTTCCTGCAAATCAACATAAATGCGGCATGAATAGCGACATTTTGCCAAAAGTGCAAACGGCAGCAACTCCGGCGCGCAAACAAGCACACTTGACGGACGAAATCGTTTAATTGCTTTCAAAAATTTCAACCCGATAAAAAAACGCCGAAAATTCAGTCGTGAAAAATCAGCTTCGTATAAAATTTTTGCGTCCCGAATTTCTTCATTTGCCTTAAAACCAAACAAACCCACCTCAAAACCGGCTTTGAGAAGGGTTTTTCCGATTTTTTTGTACATACGCACGTCATCTGCGGGCTTCAAAACAGAGGCAAGCAGAATTTTTATCATTTGAAATCGTTGCTGTTGAAAACTTTTTCAAATTTTCTGACCTTAAAAAAATATCGCACTTTAACGCTGACTTTGTATTGAAAATTAGCATTTCCCGACATCACGGCTGTCGCTGTAGAGAGTGAAAGTTTGGCAGGACTGAACGAAAATTGAAGCGGAACAGTAGTTTCGCGCATACTTTTGATACGAAAGGCTTTTCTTTCGCTGAAAACGGCAAGCGTTTTATTGTCCTCCATGATTTCGGTTTGCAAATCGAGCACTTTAGCGGAAAAAAAATTTGGATTGTAAACAACTGCATTGCCGGTGATGTTGACCTCCGTTAAGCCTGCTTTGGCAATTTTTACCTCCTTAACTCCTTTAAATTGAGGCATTTGCACTTTGCATGAAAAAAAAGTTAAGGCGCAAATTAAGCTGCAAAAAATGTATTTTTTCATTTATTCTAAAATAAATTTAAACAATTTACAATCGGACAATTTACAATAATTTGTACAAAATTATGTGCTCTGCCGTTGTATGTGTCCTCACAAACGCCTTCAGCCGTTGTTTAGACCGATAGAAACAAAGGCGATTGCGTTGATTCATCAACAAGTAAATTTTAGCAAATTAGAAACAATATTTCTCAAAAATCATTTCTAATTTGCTTGTTTTATTGCTTCGGCAAGTGCAGACAGTGCACTTTTGACAAAGTCTAATAATCTTTTAACGAACTCGGCAGTTGAGCAAGTGCTTTTTGAAGTTGCTCATCGTTCGGCGCAACCCCGTGCCATTTGTGCGAGCCCATCATAAAATCAACGGGAAAACCCATTTCGGTTTTCATCATAACGACAATTGGTTTTCCGCAGTGAAGGCGTTTTTTGGCATCTTCGCAAACTTTTAACAAATCTTCCGTATCGTTTCCGTTGCAAGTTAAAACTTCCCAACCGAAAGCCCTATATTTTTCACCCAAATCAATCAAAGACATGACTTGTTCCACATCACCGTCAATTTGACGATTATTAACATCTACAAAAGCAATTAAATTGTCAATTTTATGATGAGCGGCATACATGGCGGCTTCCCAAACTTGTCCTTCTTGCTGCTCACCGTCGCCCATCAATACAAAAACCGTGTTTTTGTCGCCGTTCAATTTTTTTGCCTGCGCCGCGCCGTTCGCAACAGACAATCCCTGTCCGAGCGAACCGCTTGCAATACGAATACCCGGCAAGCCCTCATGTGTAGTAGGATGCCCTTGTAAACGCGTATTGATGACGCGAAAAGTGCCTAACTCCTCAACGGGAAAATAGCCCGAACGCGCAAGTGCGGCGTACCAAACGGGCGAAATATGACCGTTTGAGAGAAAAAATACATCTTCATTTTTGCCCTCCGGCGAAAATTCGGAACGATGTTGCATGACATCAAAATACAAAACCGTAAGCAAATCTGCGCAGCCCAAAGAACCACCCGGATGCCCGGATTGTACGGCATGCACCATTCGCAAAACATCGCGGCGAATTTGCGTTGCCGTTGCTTTTAAAGTTTGTAAAGTATTCATTTTCAAGTATTTATTTTTTTGAAGTTACCGTATATTCTACGGAAAAATCATTTTTTGTATAGTAATCGGTGCGTAAAATAAATCTGAAAAATCGCATGAATTTAGCCGATTTACAAAGCATTTATCGCAAGCTGAAGCTCGCGGTACAAGTCGCAAGCTTCAGCTCGCAGTACAAGTCGCAAGCTTCAGCTCGCGGTACAAGTCGCAAGCTGAAGCTCGCGGTACACGTCGCAAGCTGATAGCTCGCGGTACAGGTCGCAAGCGGAAGCTCGCGGTACACAGCGCAAGCTGACGCTCGCGTACAGGTCGCAAGCTGACAGTTCGCAGTATAATCGGGCTAAACAGTTACAATAAATCATATTACGTCCGTTGATTTGAAGGCACGAAATAAAGTTTTATTTTCCGAAAAAACAAATTTTTAGACAAACTGTATCACGATTTTTAAAATCACGATTTTACCGCAAGGCAGAAAATCACGCTATTGATGCGCAAAAAGGCTTTTTTTGATTTCTTCCGCCTGCACAAAATGCCTTTCCTCATGCGCTATGATGATTTCAAATGCCGTTTCGAGGTAATAAACGATTTTATGATTTGCCGGAGAAGCAATAACGGTTTTTTTTTCCAAGAGGTCTTCACAAGAAATCAATAATTCGGCAAGTTGAATTTGGTGAGTGAGAAAATTTTGAAGAATGTCAGGCGAAATATTGCTTTTTTCCGCCTCCCAAATAGGAAAAGTTTTGATTTTCTGCTTGTTTTCGGGCATGACAGATTTGTAAATTAAATTGCCAAACATTTTGACAATCATCGGAATTTTTGCCAAAAAAAAGGGTTTGTAAGTGCCCGCGCGCAATTCCGCAATGACCGGAAAATAACTTTCATTCACTTTTATTAAATGTTCAATGTTTTGTGCGATGCTCCACTTGTCGGGCGCGGGCTTCGTGTTGAGTTGTTCAAAACTCAAATTTCCGAAAGAATTTTCAAATTTTTGGCTGATATTTTTCAGTCTTTCAGCCCCTATTTTCCCCTGCATAGTTTGCAATTTATATTTGTTTATTGCTTTTTTTGAAAAATTGTCATTATTCCTTTTCGGGAAATAGAATCGCAGTAAAATACCGGCACAATTCCAATTCAACGGCACAATTTTGGAAAATCGTGCTACAAACAAGGGCAGAGAACGAGCATTTATGAAAGAAATATTCGTTCTCTGCACGCAAAGATGCAAAATTAGCAAGATTGTACAAAAATTCTTTATATTGCAGTCAAAAAAATTTGTTTTTGAAAAAAAACAGACTTTTTTTGTTTAGTTTTGTTTTACGAAGAACACCCAAAAAACAAACGGAATGTAAAACGCCCTTTAGGGTGTTTTTGGGTGAAAATAACACACAAAAACCGGTGTTTTCGCAGCCTAAACTATGTTGCATTACGTTTTAGCTTTTTATTAACATATCAAATACCATGAAACTGCTCCTTTTACCTGTATTTTTGTGCTTATTATTTCCTGTTTTTGCCCAAAACAGCAGCAAAAAGTTGCAAATGGTGGCAACAAAAACAGAAGAAAAAATTAAAACGGACGGCAATCTCATCGAAGATTCTTGGCTGAGTACGCAAGAAATTACGGGCTTTGTCCAAAATTTTCCGACCGACAGCCTTAACGCCAAAGAACAAACATTTGTAAAGATGCTTTTTGACCAAAAAAACATTTACATTTCTCTTCGGGTTGAGTATCAATATGACAAAAATTTTACAATTTCTTCCTTGCGGCGCGATTTTGAACCGAGTTTAAATAATTGTGTTGCAATCATTTTAGACCCTTTTTCTGATGGTTTGAATGGTTTTGCTTTTATTGTTTCGCCGCTCGGCGTGGCTTCGGAGGCACTTCTTTCGGACGGGGACAAGACAAATTTTACTTGGGACAATCGTTGGACGGTACATACGGGAAAAGGCGAGAATTTTTGGACGGCGGAAATCGAAATCCCCTTAAAAACCATTCGATATCCGAAAGGAAGTACGGAATGGAAGGCAAATTTTATTCACTACAATATTTCAAAAAATGAAATTTCGTCTTGGCAGCCTGTTCCGCAAAATTTTTCGCTGATAAATTTGGCATTTTCGGGAAAAATTATTTTTGACGGAAATTTGCCGAAAGCGGGCTTAAATTTGGCATTTATTCCTTTTTTGACCGGTTCAATGAGTCAAAAAATTGCGGAAGGAAAGCCGACGGAAAGTAAAGCCGATGCGGGTTTTGATGCAAAAATAGCCCTTACGCCTGCTTTAAATTTAGACATTACCGTCAATCCGGATTTTTCGCAAGTAGAAGCCGACCGTCAGGTTACAAATTTAGACCGTTTTGAGATATTTTTTCCCGAAAGACGGCAATTTTTTATTGAAAACAGTGATTTGTACACAAATATCGGGTTTTCGCGATTACGCCCTTTTTTTTCTCGGCGAATCGGCATCGGTTTTGACACCGTAACGCGGCAAATTGTGCAAAATCGCATCAATTATGGATTGCGCTTGAGCGGAAAAATTGCTGCAAAAACGCGGCTTGCACTGATGAATATGCAAACGGCGAAAGACGAAAATTCGGGAATTGCGGCGCAAAATTATACCGCAGCGGTCATTCAGCAGCAAATTTTGTCGCGGTCGAGCATTAGTTTTGTGGCGGTCAATCGTGAAAAATTTGGGGTAAAAAGTGATGATTTGAGCCGATATTCACGGCTTTTTGGTTTGGATTATATTGTGCAATCTTCGGACAACAAATGGACGGGCAAACTTTTTTATCACCGTGCGGTGAAGCCGGAGGACGCGCCTGACGCGCATACACACGCGGGTTGGATTTTGAGGCGGACGAAAAATTGGAATTTTGCTTTTAACTACGAATATGCCGGCAAAAATTATGACATCAACGACATCGGTTATGTGGCGCGGCGCGGGCATTGGCGTTGGGAATGGTGGTGCGGTTATTATTTTTATTCGAAGGAAAAATCAAAAATTTTTCGGCACGGACCGAACATTTATCACAATGTTTATCAAGACCACGAATTTTTTACGACAGACCAAAATTTTGACCTCAGTTATCGGGTGGAATTGAAAAATACGAGCTATTATTCATTCGGATATTTTTTTGATTGGGTATATTTGTTTTTTCCCTTTGACCCGACAAATTCGGGCGGCGCAAAATTGCCGGAAGGCTCAAAATACATGAATAACGGCATTTACGGGGCGTACAAATCAGACCGCAGGAAAAATTTTACGTTTTACGGAGATATAAGTTTTCGAAATTATTACGGCGGCGTGATGACGACATCGTCTTTTGGCGGCGGCTATCGTTTTCAGCCTTATGGTTCGGCAAGTGTGGCAGTGGATTACAACAATATTGATTTGCCCGCGCCTTACAAAAGTGCGGATTTTTGGCTTGTGGGACCTCGTTTGGACATTTCATTCAGCAAAAGTGTTTTTTTAACAACTTTTATGCAATACAATCAGCAAGCCGAAAATGTAAATTTGAACATGCGATTACAATGGCGTTTTGCACCTGTTTCGGATTTGTTCATTGTTTATACGGATAATTATTTGCCCCAAAATTTTAATGCAAAAAGTCGCGCAATCGTCTTTAAATTAACCTATTGGCTGAATATTTAAAAAAAACGTTATGCGTTTTTGGGCAGAGT
>JBPOJO010000221.1:0-1740 GCA_052033485.1 Bacteroidota bacterium
AATTCCAATCCACTAAATTTTCTAACCAAGTACCGAAGCGACCTTCGCCCGTAGAGGCAGGTTTCCAAGTGATTTTTTTATTATTTTCAACTAATTTTTCCTTAATTGCGGTAGTTTTAATAAACCAACTGTCCAAAGGATAGTATAAAATCGGTTTATCAGTTCGCCAACAATGCGGATAATTGTGTTCGTATTTTTCAACTTTAAATGCGCGGTTTGTCTCTTTCAATTTGATGGCTAAAAGCACGTCTGCGGGCTTGTAGTCAGGTTTAGAAGAAATTTCGGCATTTTCATACTCGGCTTTTACGTACATACCGGAAAATTCTGCCATGCCTGCAACAAATTTACCCTGACGATTGACCAAAGGCATTTCTTTGCCGTGTTCGTCGCGCACGGTAATCGGCGGAACGCCGTGTTGACGGGCTACGCGAAAGTCGTCGGCTCCGAAAGTCGGGGCGATATGGACGATTCCGGTGCCGTCCTCCGTCGAAACAAAATCGCCTTCAATCACACGAAATGCTTTTTCGGCATCGTAAAGCGGTTGTTTGTAAGGAAAAAGTTGCTCATATTGCATACCGACCAAAAAACTGCCTTTAAAATGTTCAATAATTTTGTAAGGCGTTTTATTGCCGTTTTTTTGTTCGTCGTAATCACTTGTTAAAATGTATTTGTCGGGCGTAAACATACGAGCGAGGGCAGCTTTTGCCAAAATGACCGTAATCGGTTGATTTGTATATTGATTGTGGGTCTCCACTTTGACGTAATCAATGTCTTTTCCGACGGCTAAAGCGGCATTTGAGGGGAGCGTCCAAGGGGTCGTCGTCCATGCCAAAATGAACAAATTTTGCTCATTTTTGACTTTGAACTGCGCAACGACCGTCGTATCTTTCACGGGTTTGTAGGTGCCGGGCATATTTAATTCATGCGAACTTAAACCTGTCCCTGCGGCAGGCGAAAAGGGCTGAATGGTGAAACCTTTGTAGAGAAAACCATGCTCGTGCATTTTTTTGAGCAAATACCACAAAGATTCGATATAGCCGGTTTCAAAAGTGATGTAGGGGTTGTTCAAATCTACCCAATAGCCTGTTTTTTCGGTGATTTCGTCCCATTTTTCTTTGAAACGCATGACGGTTTCGCGGCACTTTTGATTGTATTCTTCGACAGAAATTTTTGTACCGATGTCTTCTTTTGTAATGCCTAATTCTTTTTCAACTTGCAATTCAATCGGCAAGCCGTGCGTGTCCCAACCGCCTTTTCGCTCAACTTTGTAGCCCGAAAGTGTTTTGTAGCGGCAAAAAATATCTTTAAGGGTTCGGCTCATAACGTGATGAATACCGGGCATTCCGTTTGCGGAGGGCGGTCCTTCGTAAAAAGTGAAGGCATTTTTTCCGTTGCGGTTCGTTACGGATTTTTCGAAAATATTATTTTTTTTCCAAAAATCCAATATTTCAGCATTAACCGCCGCAAAATTCAAATTTTTATGTTCTTGATATGTCATCGGATACAAAAATTTTTAACGCGCAAAGATAATCAATTGTGTAAAAAAAATGAAAATTCGCGAATATATTTGTTTAAAACTTAGATTTCCGACCCCACCAACGCACAAAAAAAGTAAAAAAGGTGTTGTGTTTTCGATGTAAATTATTATATTTGAGAGAGTTAAGCTAAATAACTAAAGCTAAGGAAAACAAAACAAAGGTACGACAAAAATTCCGTAGGGCTTGTTCATCAAAATTTGCT
>JBPOJO010000365.1:0-4087 GCA_052033485.1 Bacteroidota bacterium
CCGAAAGGGCTTGTTTTAATCATTTCGCCGTGGAATTATCCGTTTTTGTTGGCTATCAGTCCGCTTGTTTACGCGCTTGCTGCCGGCAATTTTGCGCTAATAAAACCCTCTGAACTCTCCGAAAACACCTCACTTTTGCTCGAAAAAATAATTTCGGACGTTTTTCTGCAAGGGGAAGTGCGTGTGATTAACGGCGAAGCCGATACAGCGAAAAAGTTGACCGAGTTGCCGTTTGACCATATTTTTTTCACAGGAAGTACGCAAGTCGGACGTTTTGTCATGCTTGCCGCCGCTCAGAATCTCACCTCTGTAACGCTCGAATTGGGCGGAAAATCGCCTGTCGTGCTTGGAAAATATGCAAAATTAAGGGACGCGGCGCGAAAAATTGTGTGGGGAAAGTTTATCAACGCGGGGCAAACTTGTATTGCGCCTGATTTTCTTTTTGCCCATGTTTCCCATCGTGAAAATTTGCTTGCAGAATTTTCTGCGGCGGTTGAGAATTTTTACGGAAAAAAGAGCAATGAAAGTGAATTTTCGCCTGATTTTGCGAAAATTATTTCAGAAAAACACTTTGCGCGGCTCGAAAACTTGGCACAAGATGCGGAAAAAAAGGGGGCAAAATTGACTTATTTAGGCAAAAATAAGCCTTCCGTAAAATTTTTTGCTCCGCTTTTCATTCTCAATGCCCGTGAGGAGATGCTCGTCATGCAGGAAGAAATTTTCGGACCGATTTTACCCATATTTTTTTACGAAAATGATGTTGAGGTATCCGATTTTATACGCAAAAAAGTACCTGCAAAGCCACTTGCGGCATACATTTTTTCGGAAAATGAAAACGAACAAAATTTTTGGATAAAAAATCTACAAGCGGGCGGAATGTGCCTAAATGATTGTATTTTACACATTTCTAACCCTGATTTGCCTTTCGGCGGAGCGGGTTTGTCGGGTATCGGGAAGTCGCACGGTATATACGGTTTTCGGGAAATGAGTAATTTAAAGTCGGTTTTTAAACAAAGGACGGATTTCACAAGTTTGCGCTTGCTCTATCCGCCCTATGAAAAACAAAAAAAGAAATTAACTGAATTGCTTTTGAAAATATTCGGATAAATATGACATTTTGTCAGAACCTACCGGGTTTGCCGCGTCTTTCTCCTAATTTTTCCAATAATTTCTTCCGAAACATCATTTCGGATTTGTAAAGCGCGGCAACCTGACGATGATTGATGACTTTCAAAAATTTAGCATGATATGATTTGTCCAAATCAAGTTCTTTTTGACGAAGTTCGAACATTTTATCAATTCCTGTTTTGATTTCATCATCATTTGCGGTTTCCGTTTTTCGCCCTAATTCCCGCAGTTGCTTCTGAATTTCGCGTTTTTCTTTCGAAAATTCATTAAAAACAGGCCAAAATTTCTCCGCTTGTTCACTTGTCAAATTTATTTGTTCCGTGATGAGCGCGATTCGCAAACTTTTGAACTTTTCTTCGACTTCGGGCGAATCTAAGTCGGGCGGACCGTCCTGCGCGAAGGCGGGCATTGCACAACAAAAAATAAAAAGCGCGAAACAAAAGGCACGACCGAATGTGCCGAAAATTAACTTTTTCATTTTTTTTTAGGTTTTGTTAATAAAACAATTCGATATCAGCGTCAAGCAGTTCGTCTTCGATGTATTCGTCAGTGATTTCGTTCAGAATATCATCGGATTCCGTTAAAATTTCCGGCGATTTTGCGGCTAATTCCAATAATTCGGTTTCCGAAATTTCGCCCGAGTAGAGCAAATATTGCATTACTTCTGTTTCGCTCAGTTGAATTTCCGCGCTTGATTTTTTTGCTTCCTGCGGGTGCAAGAGAAAAATCCAGAACAGAAAAATGCTTGCTGCTACTGTTGAAATAAGCGAAAGAGTAGCATATTTCGTCTTTTTTAGCTTTTTTTCGGTATTTACCTTTTCGAGAATTTTGTCCGGCAATCCTTCGAAATAATCTTTCGGAATATCGAAAGGTACTTGATGTTTGTTGTTCGGTTTGATGTTCATTTTTTGTAAAAGTTTAATCAGTTTTGAATTTTTTTTTAATTTTTAATCACAGACAAAGTCTGCGGAACAGAAAATCACAGACAAAGTTTGTGGAACGGAGGAAAAATCGGCATCAACAAATTTTTTGCTTTAACTCTGTTTCTAATTTTTTAACAGCATGATGATACGAAGCTTTTAAACCTCCCTCAGAAGTGCCGAGAATTTCGGAAATTTCTTTGTAAGGCAAATCATCGTAGTAGCGCATACAAAAAACTGCTTTTTGCTTTTCGGGAAGGTGCTGAACCAACTGAAAAAGCTCCTTATTCCACTCCTCACCGTCGCAATAACGCTGATTCTCAGCAAGTTCGGCAAGTTCTTTGCCTACCTTTTCGTAACGAAAAAATTTTCTGATTTTTTTTCGTCTCAAAAATTGCAAAGCCTCATTTGTTGCGATGCGATAAATCCAAGTAAATACTTCGGATTCTTGACGAAAACCATCGAGATTTTTCCAAACTTTAACAAAAGTTTCCTGCGTAAGGTCATCGGCATCTTCGTGCGTTACGACCATTTTTCGAATGTGCGCATACACGCGACGCTGATATTTTTCCGTCAGCTCACGAAAAAGAGATTCTTTGCTTTTTTCCGTTTTTAAAGAAGTGATTTGCTCAGCCTGTTCCAAATTTTTCGCCGTTTCAAGTTTGATGCTTATTGCTTGAAATGGTTTAAATTTAAAAAAATAAAAATTAAAAATATTTTTCACTACCGACGAATTGCCGTTTGTTTAGAAAAAAAGCAACCGTTTTAACCCGTTTTTTAAGCAAAATATTTTCTTCAAAAATTTACAAATCGCAATTTGTAAATGTGTAAATGATTGATAAATAATGCTTTGTGTTTTATACGCTGAAGATTTGAGGCAATTTGCATTTAAGATTTACAAAAAAATTAAACATAGCCAAAATGCCGCATTTCTGCTTCAGATTTGTTAAAAAAATATTCTTGCAAATCCACAGGCATTTCTTTTTTGTAGCTCCCTGATTTCCCCTGCCTGAAAAAACCGCCTGTTTTAGGTTTGAAACCGTCCATGCCGTGTTCCTTTTCCTTTTTTTGCAAATTTTCAAATTTTGTACCCTCTATCACACGCATAATTTGCGCTTCATCACGCTCTAAACCGGCGAATTGCGCAATTTTTTGAATTTCCCGAAGCGGATTTTCTGACAAATCTTCATAACGAATAAACAAAATTTCAGCTTGAAATGGATTTGCAAGCCATGCCTGAATGTGCGCGTGCCACGGCGCGGGAAAAACATATTTATCCTTTTTTATCATATCAGAAAGCTCCGTTTTGATGCCGAGATTCCGATTCATGTGCCAATATGACACCATTGCATCGCGCCCGTCGCGCACGACATAAATGACGCGGCGGTGATATTTTTTCGGCAAATCATGGCTTTTAAAAAAAGTAAATTTATCGTATCTTTTGTAAAATTTTTTGTAATATACATCGGGACAAAACTCTTGTGCAAGTTTGTCATTCATGTATTGTGCATCAATGCCGAATTGCAAGCCCGCGCATACGTATTGCAGCCACGTATGCCCCGATTTCGGAAAACCGATGATAAAAATATCCTCCGGCAAAGTGTAAGAAATCGGAAAATAATGATACGGTTTCAGAAAAAATGCCAATGGTTTTTTCAACACAAAGGCAAGAATATTGACAAGTTTCATTCAAAAATTCGTTGAATTTAGCGTTTTTACAGTCGTTTGTGAAGACACAAACATCGGCGATTTGTGAAGACACAAACATCGGCAAACAGTCGTTTTATGCTTCTGTTTTAAGCGGCAAATGTAAAAAAATATTTTTCAATAGTACGAATAATGTCCAAATTTCTCTATCAGACAGTTTGCAGCGCGTTTTTTTTTGTTGCAAAAGGAAATTGTTTAGCCCGTGTGTACCGAATGCTGTCAACTTACGATTTTGAACGGTAAAGTCGCAACTGATAGCTCGCGATACACCGGCTAAAGAATTACTGCAAAAGTCTGTCAGCGCAAAATATGGCAACAATTTTTTAACAAAT
>JBPOJO010000085.1:0-1663 GCA_052033485.1 Bacteroidota bacterium
GGAAAATGGAAGAAAAAAGTGAAACTGCTAAAAACGGCATTTTAGCGGGATTGTCCAATGAGGTCATCAAATTAATGACAAAATTGACAGATGAACAAATTGATGCCATTCGCGAGGAGTTGAAAAAAACAGGGAGATAAATTGCTTTTTTCAAAAAAAAACACGTATCTTCGTGCCGTTGTTTTGTCCTATGACATTTTACAATTTTTTAAACTTTTAATTTTTTTTGGATTATGGCAACTTTGAAAGAAAAAATTTGGAAAATTTGAATTGAGTAAGGAGCAGGTGAAAGCGGTGAATGGCGGGCTGTACGGTGCTGTTTGCGAGGATGATAATCTTTACTTTGCCGATAATTATGAGGCACTCATAGAATTAATCAACTCCTCAACTGACAACAAAAATTGTATACTTATCGGAGCCGGCGACTACAGAGTAGGTATGGGTAAAGGTAAGTAGTGGATAAGCCGCCTGTTTTTTTTCTAAAAAAAGCAGGCGGCATTTTTTTTGTTACACAATTCTAAAAAACTTGGTTTATGAAATTTTTAATTTTCACGATTTTCTTCGCTTATATTTCTTCATTTTCAGTCTTTGCACAAGAAACAGAAAAACCCAAAATGACTTGGGAAATATATAATGAAGGGAGTTTGACGAATTCGGACGAGCAAAAAAAGCGTGATGCTGAATTGGACACGCTGCTCAATACACAAGCAACGGATTTCAAATTTGCCACTATTAACGGAGACAGTATACAATTGTCTGCGTTGCGAGGCAAAGTTGTGTTTTTAAATTTTTTCTTTACACTTTGTTCTCCTTGTATAAAAGAAATGCCCTTGATTAGAGAACTTTCTCAAACATATCAAAACAAAGAAGTAGTTGTGATTTCAATTTCCTTGAAAGACACCAAAGAGGGAATTGTGTATACCTCTGATAAATTGGCAAAAGGATTTGCAGAGTCGGTTATTATTGTTCCGGCATCGGCAAAAGGAGATAAGGGAGATGGGTATATAATAAATTATGATAAGTAAAAACCGAGTGAAGTAACAACTGAATATAAAAACGAAACTTTGCCCTTTTTAAACAAATATTACAAAATTTCATCTGCACCCGTCAACCTTATCATTGACAAGAAAGGCGTTATCAGACAAATTTTTACAGGTTTCGATAATAAATACGACCACTTCGACTTTTACACCGAAGCCATCAACCAACTGCTTCGCGAAAAAGAATAACGACTGTTAAAAACCTCCCAAACCCCATGCCCACTCTCCTCGCTCGCCTGCTCACGCTCGCAGGTATACGCTACACGCATGCGCATATCGCCCGTATATGCGCACATGACGACGGCAGTTTGCCTTTTTTCCGCTATGCACTTGCGGCTTTTCGCACGGAGAGCTTAGCGGTAGAATTGCCTCACTCCGCCAACTCCAATTGCTATTTCACCAAGTCAAAATAAAGCCCTTTTTTGGCGACAAGATAATCGTGGGTGCCGATTTCTTTGATTTTAAAAAAACATTACACGCGGCTTGTGCATGATAAAAAAACTCGTATCTTTGTTTCCAAAATCAAAAAAATGTACTTAGCTCCTTTAAATTACGACCGTTATTTCAAAAAAATATTTTCGGAAACACGCTTTGCAAAGCGATTTTTAGAAGATTTTTTTGAT
>JBPOJO010000562.1:0-4115 GCA_052033485.1 Bacteroidota bacterium
CAAGTTGTCAATAGATTTGTTTTCGAAACAATATGCTACGGGATCAAATTATTATTTAGAAGAAGACAGAGTAAGAGATGGTCTCGGAAAATTCGGAAATTGCTTTAGGGCAATGGAAAATCAACTAGCGATAGATGGCTTAGCTTATGGTGGTTTCTACTTTATGAAACCATACAATGTACAATCTGATAATGGTAAAACTATGCCTACTCATAATTATTGGAATGGAATTGACATTATCAATCACTTATCCTCTGAATTTAGCGCAGGAAGAAAAGTTCCAATTGGGTTGTATGTAGGTGGGACCGGTGACCCCAAAATGGAATCAGTAAGGACAGATAATGCTGATAAGTCATCTAATCATTGGGTTACTGCCTCAAATATGGGGTTTGAAATTAAAAATGGAGAAGCACACTTTTTTATTGAATTCATTGACAATGGAAAGAGTTCAAAAGAGGAACATATCGGACGACTATATATGTTTATAGATAAAGAAAACAACACAATGACCTTTTCATCGAATTATTATACCGGAGGAAATTTAAATCATCAATTCATTCAATTAACCTCTATTCTCAAAACGACAAAAATCAATGAAAAGAAACAATAAATGTATAATTTATCTACTTTTATTTTCACTGTTTACGTGTAAATCGAACAATGAAAAAGCTAACTATGTAAATAAAAATCAAACTAACAGTAAAAAAAAAATAGATTTGGTTGATACTCTACTTATTAATAAACTTAGAAAAGCAAAATACCCTGTAATGACCTTAATCAAGGGCGGAAATTACTCAGGCGTTTTACCAACACTTTTTGGCAGTAGAAAAAATACTCTTCATTCGGCTCAATTTCCTGATAAAATTTTTTACGTATCGGATTTTGAAATAAGCAAAACAGAAATTTCTGTCAGGCAATTTGCGCTTTTTGTGAAAACTACAGGTTATGTTACATGCTCGGAAAATAAAAAAATGAACGCTATACTCCCTTTTTTGAGCGTTGATACAGAAAACAGTAAAATGAATTGGCGATATTCATCTGCGGGAGAAGTTCTTAAAGAAGAGAATTATGATGAACCTGTTAAGTGGATTACAAAATATGATGCCCTAAAATACGCTGAATGGCTTTCAAAAGATAGCGAATACAACTACGATTTACCCACTTTTTTTGAGTATTACGTTGCTTTATCAGATTTAAAGGATAGTAAAAACTATGATTTGCATGCAGTTTTTAATAAAACACCTATTTCAAGTATTTATTCTTTCAAAAATATACCAAATGCATCAAAAGTGGCAAGTAAACTACCAAACCATTATGGTTTATACGATTTAATTGGAAACGTGGCTGAGTACACTAAAGACAAAAATGTGTTTAGTTACATGGACACAATCAAAAATTATTCTGATAGGTTCTGTTCACAGGAAGATGAGAATTACTCAGCTTTTGTAACATTTGGCTTAAGTTCTTTTCATACAAACGACCTCGTCTTTAGCGGATTTTGCCAAGTAATTAATTTTTATAAAGAATATTCTTCAGAAAAGCGAATAATAGCCGCAGATACAGGATTTAGAGTAGTAAGGCGAAAAAAGAAGTAGAAATATGGTGAAGAAAAAATCTCCCCTTCGAGGAGGCTTGTCCAAACTATCTTTTACCTAAGCACGAATTCAAATAAAAATGATTTTACAACTGCAAAAAACACCCCAAAACAAAACACCAATTCCAAACCAAAGCAAACCTTCGGCAGCGGTCTGCAAGACCCTGCCAATAGTTTTTTTCCAAAATCAAACCTTTTTCCCTAAAAAAATCCCTATCTTTGCCGAGAGAAAAAAAATATGCGCAGAAATAGTGCAGCAAACAAATACAAAAACGGCACAATCTTTTCAATTGGCAATTATCAATGTGCAATCGGCAATGATAACTGCTCATTGATAATTGCTGAATTGCCAATTAACTGCGACTACGGTTTCCGTAACTATGATAAAAAACAACGCAGATTTACGTCGGTCGACCCGCTCACGGCGAAGTATCCTGAGCTTACTCCTTTTCAGTTTGCGAGTAATACGCCGATACAAGCGATTGATTTGGATGGGTTGGAAATGTTTTTAAAACAATACCCCATATATTTAAAAAAAGGGCTTATTTCGGTCGTAAATGCCCCTTCTTATGTTTATGTGCACGGACGCAAGATACAAGCTGGATATATTGTTTCTATAAACTATACCTCTCAAAATGGAGATGTTGTTCAAACAAGTTTTAATTCGTATGGAGCCAAACAAGATGAAATACAAAAACCATGGTACATCGCTATGTTTGAGGTATATAAAGATGGAAGATTGACAACAAATGTTAATGCAGGCCTATTTATGAAACGGCTAACTCAGGTTAAAGATAAAAAAATGGAAATAGGTGATAAGTATAATTGGAGTGTAATAAATCATTTAGCACACAAAATGTGCCTCAATGGAAATCTTTCATTAGAAGAAGAACCGTATGATTACCAAAACAGCTTTATTCATCTTATAGGTCAAACATTAGCGTCGGCAGTTTATGGGAAGATTGCAGCAAGGTTGGTTGCCGATATACATGAAAGAAGAGGCAGGTATTTTGAGAAAATCGCTTCCGGACAATTGGACGGTGTACCGCAAAGAGATATTGAGGATACGTATAGAGACTTAATCAATAATGAAATTGGCAGAAATTTGGGGACTGTAATCAGAGAAAAATATGGAATTGATTCTGAAACAAAATGGGCACCAACTTTATTGTCAAATGTATTGAATGACATTCAATCTTACGTAAAGACAAATTATCCGTCGATGAATTTTAAGCCATTCACCCCTAAAGATGAATTTATACAAAATGTTGCCAATTTTTTAAACAAGTATGTTATGAGCGAAAAAAAAGACTGAGGTTGGGTGTTTGAGAATAAATCAATATTTTAACTTCGTCGTGCGTTGTCCATACTAACTATAAAGTCAAAAAATCAATTGAACTTGTGGGTTAAATTTGCGTAACTTAAACCAAATACTTATGAAAAACATCGCATTTCTCTTATTTTGTTTGTTTTTTGTTTTTTTCTGTTCATGTGATGAACAAGAGGAAGTTGTGTCATTGAAACGTTATGTACTAAAAACATACGGAAAAGATACTTTGTATTTTGGTGATACGATTGTGGAATTTAAAAAATACTGGGCTTCTGTTGATACCTTTGCTTATAGATATGATTCCTTTTCAGAGGATTCGGGAGACGTTCAGGTTGTTTGTTATGCACAAAACAATGAAGAACGCTTTTTCTTTTATAAGAATAAGTTTATACAATATAAGGCTACGTTTAAATATAAATCAGTCAAAAACTGTAAAAATCGTTTTGCAGAGCTAAAAAAGAGGCTACTAAAAAGCTATCCTATTTTTACAGAAAACAAGAATGTGGTTTTAACCAATTGTGTACCACCTGATGACGATTATATTTATTCGCACAAAAATATAAATATATTTTCACAAAAATATGGGGAATACATTTATTCTATTGATTTTAATGATAGTTGTGCGACAAAATTTTATTTAGAGCCTTCTGATTTAAACTATATGAAATTTAGGCAAGGAGAAGCTTTTGATGAAGAACATTGGAAAAAACGTATGAAAGAAATGTCTGAACATTCCCAATAACTCCTTTTTTGACTTTACTTCCGTCGCTTGCGACCCCACAAGCAACCTCGCCACCCCCAAAAAAAACATTCCAAACAACCACTATTGGCAGCGGTCTGCAAGACCCTGCCAATAGTTTTTTGCCTATTTCTAAAACCTTTTCCGAAAAAAATCCCTATCTTTGCACAAAGGAAATCGCTTATGGCAAAAAGTGTAAAAAAATACAAAAGCGGCACAATTTTTTCAATGTGCAATTATCAATGTGCAATCGGCAATTATTATTGCACATTGATAATTGCTGAATTGCCATTTGATTAAAGCGTATCCCCCCGAGCAACCCCATCTTTTTCTCCAATCATTCATCACCTACCTTTGCGCGCAATCAACTTTAATGTGCAATTATCAATGTGCAATCGGCAATTATTATTGCACATTGATAATTGCTGAATTGCCATTTGATTAAAGCGTAT
>JBPOJO010000586.1:0-1848 GCA_052033485.1 Bacteroidota bacterium
CAATTCGGGTAAAACTTTTTTCATTTCTAAACGAATAAATTGGTCTAAACCATAATTATCGTCTATATGTAAAAAACCTCCTCCGATGAGATATTTTCTCAAATTTTCTGCTTCTGTGAACGAAAAAACGACATTTCCGTGCCCCGTTCGGTGCACAAAAGGGAATAAAAATAAATCAGGCGTTCCCACTTCTACGACCTCTTCTTGCGGTGCGATGTTGGTGTGTAAGTGCTCGTTGGCAAATTTAATAAGATTGGGCAGTGAAGTTTTATTGGCATACCAATCACCTCCTCCATTATATTTGAGCTTCGCGATTTGAAAAGCATATTGCGTATTGGTTCTATTTTGTGCAAAATTTATCAATGGCAAGAAAAGAAGCAAAAGATATATCCAAAAAAAATTCATTCGTTTATGAGGTTTAGTGTTAGACAAGCAGCTAAGGCAGCAGTTTCGGTTCTTAACCTGCTTTTTCCTAAGCGCACCAAAGGAATTTGATGCTGAGTCGCTAAGAGAATTTCTTTTTCAGAAAAACCGCCTTCCGCTCCAATTAGGACACAATATCGCGCTTTTGGTGGGGCTATTTTGAATAAAGTTTGCGACGCATCTTCAATCAAGTGTGCCAAAAAGGCTTTTTGTGAAACAGGGATATTCTCAATAAATTGCTTAAAAGGTAAAATAGGATTGATTTTAGGCAAAAAAAAGCGTTTGCTTTGTTTCATTGCTGCAATAGCTTTTTTTTGTAATCGCTCCATAACGAGGTTCTTTTTTTCAGAAAAATCTGTTATCAAAAAAGATATTTCATCTATCCCTATTTCAACAGCTTTTTCCACAAACCACTCAATTCTATCCTGATTTTTGGTGGGCGCTAATGCTATGTGTATATACGCATTTTCGCGAAAGGTTTGCGAATCAATCGCTTCAGTTCTAACTTCTAAACGTTTTGAGTTTAGCAGTACCACTCGTCCAAAAGCAAAATTTCCTTTTCCGTCCGTCAAAAAAATTCTTTCGCCCTCGCGTATGCGCAGGCTGCGCGCATGCGCAAATTCTTCCTCCCCTAAAATGAGAGTGGCATAGCTTTGTAGACTTTCGTGATAAAAAATCTGTTCAGGAACGTTTTTGTCCATATAGAATTTTATTAACCTATAAGGTTACTCGCACCTTATAGGTTTGTGCTGAATTAAAGTCCGAACTTTTCACGAATAGCCATTGCGCGGTCGTTGACTTTGCCATCGATTTCGTATTTGTTCTTCAATTGCTTCGGTTCTCCGCCTCTTTGTCCGTAGATTCTGGGATTTTTGGAGTCAACAGAAACATTTGGTGCGGAATTATGTTGTCCTGGAATACAAGAAACCGCCAAAACAGTAAGCAAGAAAAATGCTACAACGTTTTTCATCGTTCTTAAAATTAGATTTCGGGCGTAAAGATAAAAGCAAAAAGCGATTTTGTCAATTCTTTTGATTTTTTTTTTATAGGTTTTTATCGTTTTGTTTGATTCTTTTAAGATTTTCAGGAGATAGACCTATGAAAAGAAAGAAGGTTTCTACTTTCTCTTACTCGGAAACGAAAATAGTTCTTATTAGTTTTTCCAAAAAGCTTTGTAGCTGTTTGGAAAAACAAATGCCCCGACCAGAAATCTTGCGGGGTATTTCAATTAGGGAAATTATGGCATTTGATTACTTAAAATGTATCTGCCCAATGACCATGTTTTGACTTTACCTCAAATCTTGCCTTGCATCTTTTTATCAAGTTGTATTGAGCTGATGGTAATTTAGCAACAAGTAACGAATACCATGTCGGAAGGAAACTCGATAAACCCGCTGCTAGACTTGCTATAATAGAAGTTAATAT
>JBPOJO010000188.1:0-5921 GCA_052033485.1 Bacteroidota bacterium
CGCGAGAGTTTATTTTCGGGTTTGAATAATCTTACGGTATATACTTCTTTGAGCGAAAGATTTGCCGATTCCTTTGGTTTTACGGAAAGTGAATTGATGCAAATACTTGAAAAACACGAGGTTACAACTCCTTATGAAACCATTAAGGCATGGTATGACGGTTATCAAATCGGCAAAATTTCGGACATTTACAACCCATGGTCTATCGTCTGTTATGTCAATGAAATCAATGACGGTTTGATACCGTATTGGGTCAACAGCGCGTCGGACGACCTCTTGCGAGAATACATCAATGAAGAACATTCGGAGCATTATCGTGCAGATTTATTGCAACTTTTGGAGGGGAAAAGTATTGAAAAAGAGATATACGAAAAATTTGTTTTTTTGGATTTTCACCAAAACCCCGATTTGCTTTGGACGCTCTTATTTTTCAGCGGATATTTGACTTTTGACAAAAAAATTAATAAATCTACATATTCCTTGCGCATTCCGAATTTTGAGGTGCAATTTGTGTATGAAAACATTATTTTGGATTGGTTTAACCGCAAATTAAAAATCAGTGATTCAAGGCTGAAAGATTGTTTTAAATATTTGATAAACAATCAATTAGACCATTTTGAAAAAAGTTTGCAAAAAATTATCGGCGACACATTCAGTTATTACGACACCGCCAAAACGCCCGAAAAAGTCTATCAGGCGTATTTTTTAGGTTTAACCGCCGTTTTGTGCAATGATTATATCATTAAATCCAATCGCGAAAGCGGCGAAGGGCGTTACGATATTTTATTGATGCCCAAAGACAAAAATAATTTGGGGATTGTGATGGAAATTAAGCAATTGGAAAGCATTGAGGAAGAAAGTTGGGACGCTTGCAAGAAGCGAATTAACAATAAAATCAAATCGGCGCGCAAACAAATGCAAAAACAACAGTATCGCAGTGAATTGAAGGCGGCAGAAGTGCCTCAAATCTTGGAATTACCCATTATTTTTATGGGAAAAGTGCCTTATGTGAAAGAAATTAAGGTGAAATAATCGGTTTTAACGAAAACACCAAATTTTTAAAAATATTTATTACCTTGCAAAAAATTTTTCTTACTTGTTTATCCGAATCGAAAACGAAAAAAATGGAAAAATCATTGAATTTTCTTAAACTCGTCAAAGAGCACAACGACCGCGAATGGTTTGAAGAAAATAAAGACATTTATAAAGAAGCTTATGCCGAATTTTCAAGTTTTGCTGCCGAAATTTTGCCGAAGGTAAAAGAAATTGACCCTGTTTTGAACTTTCTCGAAGCCAAAGAAGCTGTTTTTCGTATATATCGTGATGTTCGTTTCAGCCGCGACAAAAGCCCGTATAAAATCCATTTCGGCGCATTTTTTTCTGTCGGCGGTCGCAAATCGGAGTTGCCGGGCTATTACATACACGTACAACCTGAGGGCGAGTCTTTTATTGCGGGCGGAGTTTGGATGCCGCAACCGGCTGTTTTAAAAAGAATTAGGGAAGAAATTGATTACAACGGAGATGATTTAGCGGAGCTGATAGCGGACGAAGAATTCAATTCTTTTTTTCCGAGCATCACAGGCGACAGGCTGCAAAGTGTTCCGAAAGGTTTCCCGAAAGACCACAAGCACCTGAATTTGCTGCAACTCAAAAGTTTTATTGTCGAAAAACACTTTACTGACGAGGAGGTGCTTGCAAGTGATTTTGCCGAAAAGTGCCTTGAAAATATTCGTGTCATGCAACCTTTTTGCACGTGGTTACGTTTAGCTTTCGATTAAAAAACGCAAAAAAGCTGAAAAAATATAACAATTTGTCAAAAAAAATAATTTTGAAAGTTTTTGCATTTTTCGACTTGTCCGGTAATTTTTTTGTATTTTCATGTTCAAAACCCATTTTTTATGAAAAGTCAATCTGTTTCGATTTATCTTCTTGTCCTTTTTCTTGCAATTTTTTCATCATGTTCGCGATTTTATCGTGAGTTTGTGCCGGTGGAGGGTTATGTTTGGGAAAGAACCGATGTCAAAAAACTTAAAGTTAAGATTGAAGACAACTCAAAACCGTACAATTTGCTTGTTTGGATAAGACATCACGCTGAATCGCCGATTGCGGCACTTCCGCTCCGTGTCAAAGTAACTTCGCCCTCAGGAAAAATAGCTTTTGAAGCTGACATTGACCAAGAATTTCGTAAAACCGACGGCACGCTTGTCGGAGAAGCGGCAGGTGATTATTGCGACAATGAAAAAATGCTCAAAGAAAAATTCAATTTTGAAGAAAAGGGAGAATATACATTTGAAATTTCTCTCGATTCGGAAGACCCGAAATTGCCCGGAATTTTGCACGTCGGTTTGATTGTTGATGAAATAAAACCGTAATTTTTTCAGAAATCTGCCGAGCCTTTAAGGGTTGGATTTCCTTTAAAACCTTGTGCCTTACGAAAAACCTAACAGTTCACTGCGAACTGTCGGGTTTTTTAATTTATTAAAAGTCAGCATTTTACAAAAACACCTTTCTCTGCTTTGGACGAAACAGTTTGCTATGGAGAACAAAATCATTTTTGAATTTTCGGCAATAGTTTGGCAATATTACGCACCGGGAGGGTGGATTTTTATTTCCTTACCTGAAAATATTACGAAAGAAATACGTGAACATTTATTGTTCTTGCAAGAAAGTTGGGGTAGATTTCGCGTAAGGGCAAAAATCGGAAACAGTGTTTGGGATACTGCAATTTGGTACGACAAAAAGTCAACTACTTATTTTTTGCCGCTTAAATCTGACATCAGAAAAGCTGAAAACATACAAATCGGCAGTGAAATAAGCCTTGTTCTCGGAATTTAGGTGAAAAGTCGCACTTTTTTAGTCTGCAAACAGTTTTTGAAGTTATCAATAGTATGCGAATTTAATTCCTGTTTTTTAATTACTTTAAAATCAATCTATTATGAATCCTTTGGTGTTTTTATTATTTCTCCTGATTTTTTTTTCGTCTTGTCGAAAAAAAGATACAGCCTTTGTTCAACCGACTCCGTCTGAGACCATGTACTTTCCCGCAGACGCAAATTCCGCTTGGGAAACTCAATCGTTTTCGAGTTTGGGTTGGAATCAAGACGCAGCGCAAGCACTGAAAGATTTTCTTATTCAAAAAAATACGAAATCGTTTATGATTCTTGTGAACGGCAGAATCGTGATGGAAGAATATTTTGACGGTCATACGGTGAGCACTTCTTGGGAGTGGAACAGCGCGGGCAAAACCTTAGTTGCCGCAACAACAGGAATTGCTCAACAAGAGGATTTGTTGAAAATTAACAATAAAGCGTCAGATTATTTGGGCACAGAATGGACAAGTATGCCTTTGGAAAAGGAAAATTTAATTACAGTCCGGCATTTGTTGTGCATGACGGCAGGGAATGATGACAGCAAACAGATTGTCAGCAAAAAAAACTTAACGTATGTTGCCGATGCAGGCACACGTTGGGCTTACAGCAATATCTTTCAAAAATTAACTGACGTTATCGCCAAAGCAAGTAACAAAACATTTGAATCATATTTCAACGAAAAAATAAAGAACAAAACAGGCATGGACGGATTTTGGAATTTTGGGACAGTCTTTACGATTTATCACAGCACAACCCGAAGCATGGCGCGATTTGGACTTTTAGCTTTAAATAAAGGGAAATGGAAGAGCGAACAGCTTATTAATGAGCAATTTTTTAATGAGAGCATTTCAACATCTCAAAATATCAATCCGTCTTACGGCTATTTTTGGTGGCTCAACGGAAAAACGAGTTTTATGGTTCCAAATTCACAAACCGTTTATCAGGGGTATTTGGTGCCTAATGCACCTACGGATATGTACTCTGCTTTGGGTGCAAATGACCAAAAAATTTACGTCATTCCGAGCAAAAAAATGGTGATAATAAGAATGGGAAATGTTGCAGACCCCGACCAACCAACTTTTGCCCTTTCGGGATTTGACAACGCGCTTTGGGAAAAAATAAATGCAGTCATTCAATAAATTAAGAGGTAAAAAAAGTAGCCTTTCGTTCGATTTCTTGCTTTTTTGTGTATATTTTCAAAATAAATTTGTATTTTTGTTTAAAATTATTCAAATTGAGCATGTTAAATGTCAAGGCAGATTTTTCAGACAATCCCGATGCGCTAAGGTTTTTAAGTTTGGCGGAAGCCGGCAAGTCCGTTTTTCTGACCGGCAAAGCAGGCGCAGGCAAATCAACCCTCGTCCGTAAATTTTTGGACGAAACCAAAAAAATGTACATTGTTTTGGCTCCTACGGGCATTGCTGCCGTCAATATCGGCGGTGTAACAATTCATTCTTTTTTTCAATTTCCACCGATGCCTTTGTTGCCCGAAGATGACAACATTAAACAACTTTCCGACAACAAAAGAACTATCATACAAAATTTGGATTGTATTGTCATTGATGAAATTTCGATGGTACGTGCCGACATTCTTGCCGCAGTGGATTATTCCTTGCGAATCAACGGCGGCAATCGCAAAAAAATATTTGGCGGCAAACAAATAATTTTTGTCGGAGACCCTTTTCAACTCGAACCGGTTACAAAATCCACGCCCGAAGAAGCCAATATTTTGAATGAAAATTACCCCGAAGGGCTATACTTTTTTGATGCAAAACCCTTTTGGGATTTAGACCCCGAAGTCGTCGAACTGAAAAAAATCTACCGTCAAGCAGACGATAATTTTTTACAGATTCTCAACCGCGTTCGCTCCGGTGAACAAACCGACTTGGATTTAGAACGCATCAATCTTAATTATAACAGAGGCTTAGTTTTAGGCGAATATACCGTTGAACTTTGTTCGACCAATACTGTCGCCGAACAGCGCAATAATCTTGAAATCAACCGTTTAAATCAACCCGAATTTGTGTATTCTGCCAAAATCGAAGGAAAATTTGAAACAACTAAGGCACACGCACCCCTCAATTTGCGTTTGCGTGTCGGTGCGCAGGTGATGTTTGTTAAAAATGATTTTAACAAAAAATTCATTAACGGGACTTTGGCAAAAGTAACGCGCCTGACAAAAGAAAAAATTTGGGTAAAAACCGAAGACGGCGAAGAAATTGAAGTCATGCCGGACATTTGGGACAGCCGAGAATTCAAATTCAATCGTTCTGCGCGCAAAATTGATGTCAATCTTTTGGGACGAATGACGCAATTTCCGCTCAAATTGGCGTGGAGCATCACGATTCACAAAAGTCAGGGCTTAACTTTTGAAAAAGTTTATCTCAATTTCGGCAGCGGCGCATTTGCTGCAGGGCAGGCGTATGTAGCTTTGAGTCGTTGCAAATCTTTGGACGGATTGCAGTTGCGCAGCGGCTTTCGGCACAGCGATATTATCATTGAGCCGCGTGTGCTTGGATTTTTAAAAATTATGAGGCAGCGCGAAAAGACAGAAAAGCAATTATTTTAACATAAAAGCTGTTTAGTTAAGCGTTGATACTCAATCGGAAAGACGAAATTTGTGAAAAATATATAGAGTGTGTCCGAAAAGTTTTATTTCGATTAGACAAACCAAATAAAATTTTGCTTGCTTTCTAATAATGTTTAGCAATTTAAAGCCTTTAGGCTTGTCATCTTTGTAGAAAAACAACACGCAGCTTACTTCAAACGCCTTTAGGCGTGAAATATAGGTTTCGCTTGCAGATATTCCCCAAAGATTTCACGCCTAAGGGCGTTTTTAATGTCTTAGCGGATATTTTCTATAAAGATTTTATGCCTAACGGCATTATTTAAGTGAAATTAATTTTTCATGTACTTGCCCAATGTAGCGGAGTAATTTTGACAGAAATTGCAGAAAAAACGTTGTTAAAGCTCCGTTAAAAATTAGCAAAAAGGGTGTCGAAGAATTATGTTTGGTTTTAATTTTTCAAAAATGACTTTTCGGACAGCCTC
>JBPOJO010000016.1:0-5720 GCA_052033485.1 Bacteroidota bacterium
GTTGAAACGCAGCAGTATTATTTGCCTGACGACCTTCGGCTGCCGCTGATAGCATTTTTTGATTCAAATTTTCAAAATGCTGTATATCAGCGCGGTCGCCTGTTTTACGAGCATGAATTTTTGACGAAATTAGGCAAAATTCAAAAAAATGAGGAGTTTTTAACGGCAACGGACAATTTATTTCGTTGCTTCAAAAAGCATTTCAAAAAAGTTGCCGAAGCCACTTTTTACGGTTCTAATATTTCGCAAAATGTCCTGCGTTATGTGCAGGAAGGCGGGAAAGTTGCGGTGAATTGAAAGAAGAGAAATAAAATTTCTTGAAGAAGTGTTTTCGTATTTCACTGTTATTCTTTTCTGACTGAATATTTTTACCCTTCCCCCGAAATTACAAAAAAGAAACGACTCCCAAAGGAAGTCGTTCTAACGTAACTTGTTAAAATACAATAAATTACAATAAAATCTTTTTTTTACATATAAAATAAGTTTGGCGCAATTGTAAATGCGGAAAAGAATTTTTTTAACGGAAACAGTAAGTTACAAAATTTAATTTGGAAATTTTGCATAAGTGTAAAATATTCGCTCGGTAAGTTCTCGGAACAGTCAAAAGCCCGAAAAATGTCGGCAAAAAGCAATGAAGTTTTATCTGCAAATCAAATGACGCAAAGCCTGTAAAATTAAAATCTTAAAAATCGAAATCTAACGCAGTCTTAGGCTGCGAAGACGATTTTTTTTGACTTTTTTGGCACAATAAACACTCAACAGAGCCTTATACAAGCCCTATTTGATTTTTAGAGAAAATTCCTCAGGGAGAAAAGTGCGGCATTAAAGCGCGGGAGGGTGAAAAACAGCGGCAAAATGTCGGAAATGATAGGATATTTCACGCTTTAAAATCGAAGCAATAAAAGCATCGGGAAAAATAAGGGCAGATTGTTTGTCTGCAAGCAGAAAAGAGAAAAAAGGAAAGGGCAAATACTCTGTTTCAGCAACTTTTTTACTCGCCGGAAGTGTGTTTTCCTGCTTTTCGGCTTGTTTAATTTTCTTTTGCACGGCACATTTTCCCTTACATTTATTTTGTTTTTCGGCGCGTTTTTCGCAAAGCACCTTCGAAAAATAATCGCTGCGCAAAGCCCGTTCTACATACGCGGAATAGCGCAGAAAAGGTTGCAGCAACAGAATGGCAGCCAAAATAAAGAGGAATAATATGTTAAGTTTCGTTTGCAAGTTTCTGAACAAGGTAAATTTTTCCCTTGTGATGCAAATGTAAAGACAATTAGAACAATGACAAAGTTTCAAACGCTATTTTTCCTTAAAAAACCTTATTGTTGGCTAAATTCGCCGGCGATTTTTGCAACTTTCCGCAAGCTCCAAGATTAGTTCGTCAAATTTTCCAAACATTGTTTTTCAGTGTTAAAAACCTGCAAACCGCGCAATTTTTTCATCACTTCAAATGTATTTTCAAAGGTTAAATTGCCGTTTTCGTCCCGACATTCACGAAACATTGAGCGAACATAGCCGCTTTCTGCATCTGTTGCAAATTCTTGCATTTCCGGCATAAGGTCGTTGCGAAGAAAATAAGCATTCACGCCGTTTGAATTTGAGCCGATAAAAGTATAGCCTTTTTCTTTTGCCAAGCCCACTAATGCACGCAATGACGCACCGAAATAAAGGTTGGAATGATGGGCTTTTGTACGCTGAAAATCAGCATCATACGGAACAGTTATCGCTCTTTCGCTGCCGAAACCACTGTTGTATTCCATGATAACAATGGCAGGATTGATGCAAAACAATGCTTTCCAAACCCAATAATCATTTCCGTCAATGTCTATATGTAAAATGCCGATTTCATCCGAAAATCCCGCTTTTTCGATATTTTCGTTTATGTTTTCTGCCGTTACAAAAAGCGGAAGGGCTGTGAGCGAAAAATCAAAATAAATTGTTTCGCGTCGAACAAAATTGATATTTTCGGCAGAACCGTCAAAAATTAAGCCGCGCCAATTATTATGACAAAGCAAAAAACGAGTGTTTGATTCGCGGTAATTTTCTACGCCAAATTCAATGAAAATTTTCGGAATTGAGGGCAAACGAGCAATTAAAAATTGAATAATGCCGTCGTCGCCCCACTGCGAAAAAATTGAAAATTCGGCATCGGAAAGTTTTTTTATGGGAATATTTTTTTGCAAATTGACTAAAATTTTACCCGAAATCAGCTTTTGTTTCATTAATTCATGTTCGCTGACAAGTTTTAGTTTTCTTTTGTCGAGCAAAATTCTGATAACTTTTTTAATAAGGTTCATCATTGTATTGATATTTTTTCAATAAACAAAGGCAAATTAAAACAATTTAGCCGGCTTGCAAAAATTTGTACCGCGTGCTGTCAGTTTGCGATTGATAACGTTTAGGTCGCAAGCTGACAGCGCGCGGCAGACGCACAAATTTGCTTTCAAAACGAATTTTGAACCGTGTTTTTCCCTTAAAAATCAAACGAAACCGACACTTTGACGCTGAATTTTTCAATATCCGGACGTTCGAGATAGGTCAAGCGATGCAGAGCGTGTACGCGCAAAAACCTGAAAATATTTGAAATTCCGTAACCGGCTTCGGCATAGGGCGTTTCGGGCGTGAGACCGTTAAAGCCCGCAAGCGGGTTGCCGAGCGTGTCCGTTGCGGGAATAATGCCCTTATTTGCCTCACTCACACTGCCGAAAAGCATCGCGCCCGTAGCAAAAACACGCCATTGCAATTTCCGAATGAGGGGAATTCGATTGAAGAAAAAACCGCCGAAATCATGTTCTACACGCAAAGACGCAAAACGGTCGGAGACAAACTCAAAATAGCGCATCTGATTGAAAGCAAGCGTATTAAAGAAAAAAACTTGATTGCCTAAATGCGATTCGAGCAGCGGATAAGGCAGCGTATTCGCCGTATAACCCGCCGAAATGATGTAAGAAGTTTTGCCGAGCGGACCGAGCGGAAAATAATGCTCCCAATTCATGCTGAATTTGTCGTAATCAAATTCGCCGCCGAGAAAATTATTTAAGCCCTTCACGTAACGCAAAGTAATCACGGGGCGGCGCGCACCCTCAATGCTCACGCGCTTGTTGCCGTTTTGCAAAAGCTGTTCGCGGAAAGAAATGCGTGTTTCAAAAAATATTTCAGCGTTAGTGAATTTGCCGCGCCTTTCGTCCTGCTTATAAAGAAATTCAAAAGGATAGAGCGGGTCAAAATCTTGTCTGCGCAGCCCGACTTTTTGTTGCAAACCTTTTACAATGTCTGTTTGAAAGCTCATTTCGCTCATGGTTTGCATAAAAGGGCGATTTTTGTATATATCTCCCCAATATGTCGAAGCCATAAAAAGGTCATTATTGCCCACGCGCATCGCATCACTTGTCAAAGCAACTTGATTGAGGTCGTATTGATGCGAAAAACGAATTTCCGTCCATGGTTTTCGGGTTGGTATATACATTAAACCTCCGCCGTACTTAAATTTTTCGTCTAATGTGCCGTAGGCAGCATAACCCCAAAATGAAAACTTTTTACTGAAATCTACATTTGAGCGGATTCGCAAGCGAAAACGATGTCCTTCAACATTATTGTTGGCGTATAAATAGGCATAAGAACCAATGTCAATCGGACCGACTTTTTTAAAACCTTCAATCAAAATATCCGCAATTTCGGCGTAAGTGCGCACGACGGGCAGACTTTTGATGGTATCAATCATGTTTTGCAAAGCAATTTCTTCGCGCGAGAGAGAATCGTGCCTTGCGCCTTGCCAAAATTCTTGGCTTTTTTCAGTTGCATCTTCGGCTATTTTAACGGGTTGGTCAAAAAATTTCGTTTCACGCGGTTTGTTGATGACGTGTTCGCGCATTGATGTATTCGATTTTCCGATGACACCCGCCCAATCGTCGCGTACTTGACCGAGTTTGACGACGATTCGCACCTTCGAAGGCAACCAAACGCTGTCTTTTTCGGAGATAACAAGTGTTAATTCTTGTTGAATTTTGATTTTTTCAACAAAATTCAAATTTGCATCTTTCCCGACGGTAACATCAATTTGTTTGAGGGCAAAATCATTTTCGGTAATCCACATCGTCCCCTCAAAAGCGAGGTCTTGTTTGCTTTTGGGTCTGAATTCAATTTGCGCACATTTTACGCCGCCGACCGTTACGCCTTCTTTAATCAACTCATAATTGTAAAACAGCCTCCACATATCCGAAACAGGCGAAATAAAGCCTTTTCTCAAAATTTCGACGTTGTTACGATAAAAATTATATTGTTGAAAAGTGCTTCCGAGAATTTGATTGAGAAAACTTTCGTCGGAAATAAAAACACCTTTATTGTAAGTTTTGTAAATTTCTTCGTGTTTTGCGGTCGGGTTTTTTCGGAAATAATACTTAGAAAGCACTTCGGAAACAAAAACGGGGATTATCGGTTTTCCGTCCTCACCCGCAACGGCTTTTGCACTGTCGAGGGCAGCTAAAATTTTAGAAACGGGTCCTTTTTTGGAAAATTTTTCGGTAATTCCGGTGAGTGAAAGTTCGAGTTTATTGTAGCTGTCGTATTCATAAGCCGCTAATTTGTCATAATCATTGCCTTTTTTATTGGCAACGATATTTCTCAAATATTCCCAAGCGGGATTTTCATATTTATCCGAAATGACGATTTCATTCATGATTGCCGCATCGGGCAAAAGTTGATAGTTAATGACTTGATTTTCACCGACTTTAATGAATTTTTTCGCGGTTTTATAGCCGATAAAAGAGACGACAAGCGTATCATATTTTTCTTTGCTTGTGAGGGAAAAAACGCCGTCAAAATCCGTTGTCGTGCCGACAGTCGTGCCGGCAAAAAAGACATTCGCCATCGGAATCGCCTCTCCCGTCTCGGCATCGGTAACTTTGCCGGAAATGACACTTTGCGCCCAAACTATCGAACTGCCTGCAAACAAGAACAATATTCCCGTCAGAAAATAAAAATTTTTGAAAGACAAAATCTTCATGAAAAAAACCTTAAAAGGTAAAAAATATTATTTGCAATCTGCAAGTTAAAAAAAAAATAACAAAAGCAAATATTTGGTTTTCATTGAGCAAAAAAAAGAATGTTGTTAATTGACTGAAAATATAAATTGCGTAAAATTTGACAATATTTCAGGAATAACAAGATTTTTAAGGAATTGCGCAAAGTTAATTGTTGAAAAAAGGTAACTATTGGGACGGTTTACCCAAGTATGCAGCGCGAACTTATGCTTGCGACCTTACATTCGCAAGCTAAAGCTCGCGGTACAATTCCTTACATTCGCAAGCTAAAGCTCGCGGTACAATTCCTTACATTCGCAAGCTAAAGCTCGCGGTACAATTCCTTAAATCCGCAAGCTAAAGCTCGCGGTACAATTCCTTACATTCGCAAGCTAAAGCTCGCGGTACACTCCGGCTAAACAGTTACAATTAAGTTGTTTACTCCCAATTTCTTTTTAAAACTCTTTGTTCGTAAAAGGCAGCCTTCGATTTTATTTTCACTTTTTAGGTGTCATTTTACCATTTCGTAAAAAAAAGGGAAAGTGCGGCAGGAGCATTAATTTTTTTCGCTTTCCAAAATAATAGTTACGGGTCCGTCGTTGATGAGTTCGACTTTCATATCTGCACCGAATATGCCCGTTTCGATGTTTTTTGACATTTTTTCCGACAAAAATTGAATCATTTTTTCGTACAAGGGGACTGCCG
>JBPOJO010000652.1:0-4187 GCA_052033485.1 Bacteroidota bacterium
TAAGGGGCAAAATGGACCAATTTTTTGAAGCAGAATTGTTAAAAAATATCAAATCCGATAATTGCGGTTGGGTGGACGTGATTTGCGGCTCAATGTTTTCCGGAAAAACCGAAGAACTGATTCGCCGCGTGAACAGAGCTTTAATCGGTAAACTCAACGTTAAAATTTTTAAACCTGCGATAGACGTTCGCTATTCCGCATCGGAAGTAGTTTCTCACGGGAAAAAAGCCGTTCATGCCTACGTTGTAAGCAATTCTAATGATATTGCAGAGCTTGCACAGGACGCGGAGGTCGTAGCGATAGATGAGGCGCAATTTTTTGATGAGGATTTGCCCGAAATTTGTCATCGTTTGGCGGATAAAGGAAAAAGAGTTATTGTTGCGGGCTTGGACATGGATTTTAGGGGAATACCTTTCGGAATCATGCCGCAACTGCTCAGTACGGCAGAATTTGTAACAAAAGTTCATGCAATTTGTGTGCGTTGCGGAAATTTGGCGGCATATTCGCATCGCTTAGATGCCATGAATGAGGACACAATTCTCATCGGAGAAACCGACAGGTATGAGCCGCTTTGCCGTTCATGCTATAAAAACGCCGAAAGAAAACAGAGTATTGTCGTCCAAAAGCTCGCAGAAAAATCATAAATCTGTATTTTTTCAAAATAAAATTTTTTAAATGCTTTTTATTGCAATTTTTTTTTAAATTATGCCGAAAAAAATGCAATAAGATGACAAAAAAATTTACCCTCCTTTTTACTCTTGTTTTATCGGCAATAATTCCCTCGTTTTCACAAGATTATGCCGGGGCAAATAGGCTTTTATCCGAAAAGAAATTCGCCGAAGCCGAAAATTTGTACCAAAAGTTGCTTACCGACGAGCCGGAAAATCCGCTTGCTAATTTCGGAATTGCAAGAACAATTTTTTTGCAAACACGTGAGCAAATTTATGCCAAAAGAAACCATAACCCTCTTTTTGAATCTTGGTTTTCGGAATATGAACGATTAAAACATGCTTTTAAGCACGCCTTAAAAGCGCAGGAAACCTATCGAAAGGCTGACAGCAAGCAAAAAAAAATGTTTTCCGTGAGCGGAATCGCTGACCACAAAGAAATTAATGCCCTTATTGAAGGCATTCCGAAAGAGGCGTATGACCTCATTTACAAGTCCGATTTACAAAAACCTTTGCATATTTTGATGCAAATTCCTCCTTTTAATGAATTTGCGAATGCCGATACTGTTTTGCGTTTGCGACAAATTCTCACCGATTTATCCTTGCAATTTGAACACGATTTTAAGAACAATCGCAATATTCCGCTTGTCAAAAATATCAGAAAAACGCTCCTCAAAGATTTCACAACGATACCAAATTTGAGAATTAACGGCACAGGGTACGGGTTTTTGTATGAAAAATATTGTAGTAATATTTTAAAGGATTGCGATAAAAACGATTTAACGCATATCTTGCAGGAATTTTACGGAGCGGATTATGAAAGGCTTGAAGTGCTTAATTTTAAGGATTTTAGCGAAAAAATTCAACGATTGGCAAGCGCGGAAAACCGCACGCCGCTCGATTTTCTTTGTGAAATGAACTTGCACTACAAAGGTGTAAACGAAAATAATCTCCTTTTGTATGAAAAATTTATCAAAGAAATTGCACCCGCTGAAATTGCTTGGGTAGCTTTACAAAAATTATCCGGCTTTTATTATTCTTCAATGGATTACGACAAATGTCTTTCTACCTACCGGGAATATGAAGCATTATTTCCTCAAAAAAATGAACACATTGCCGAAATTGTGAAAATTTTGCGCACGCCTTCCGATGATATAAAAATTGTTAATTTGGGAGCAGAAATTAACACTGAAAATGATGAAACAAATCCCGTCAGTATGCCGAACGGGGAAGGTTTGTTTTTTTGCAGAAAAAATTTCGTCACAGGACAAGATATATATTCAGCGATTTTTGAAAACGGAAAATATGACATCAAACGGTTTGCCGAGCCGATTCACAGCAATACACACGAAGTCCCGATTAACATTTCTTTTGACAAAACTCGCTTTGTTTTTTTTGGGACTTACGGCAATTTGCCGGCTTACAAAGATTTACTCAACGCAGGAAGCCTCGGAAAAGGGGATATTTTTTTTACTTTTCTGAAAGATAAACCCTTAACTGTCAATGTTTTTCCGCCTCCGATTAATTCACCTGACTTTGAAGGCGGCTTTTGCTTCACTGCCGACGGGAAAGCCGCTGTCTTTGTATCGGACAGAAACGGGTCTGTCGGCGGCTATTGTCCGAAATCGCCGCCGAACAGACTTTTTTATCACGGCGGAGAAGATTTTAACACAGATTTATGGATTGCTTTTTTTGACAATGATAAAATTGAGGTCAAAAATCTCGGTAATTTGAACACGCCTTTCGCCGAATCGAACCCGTATTTGCACCCCGACATGAAAACGATTTATTTTGTTTCGGACGGTCATCACGGAATCGGCGGCGGCGATATTTTTGTTGCGACAAGGTTAGATGACACTTGGCAAAATTGGTCGAAGCCACAAAATTTGGGAAAATCGGTCAATACACCTGAAAAAGACGGTTTTTTCATAGATGCTTACGGGCAATTTGCCTACATTTCTCTGAAAAATAAAAAGCCCTCTTTCGGCGGTGCTGACATTTATCGTTTTGAAATTCCGGAAAGATTCCGTCCCTTAAAAACCATCAAAATTACCGGAAATTTGCTCAATGAAGGCAAAGCAGTCGCCGGAAAAGTTACGGTTGAAGACCTCACAAGCGGCAAAATTGTGAGCGAAATGAACAGCGATTCTAAAACCGGAAAATTTCATTTTGAGTTGCAAAGCGGAAAAATTTACGGCTTATTCACCCAAAAATCAGGCTTTTACGGCGAATCAGCCGCCCTCAAACTCAATGAAAATTTTGACAATGTCGACATTAAACTTGAAACTGTTTCTGTTGCACATATTGCCGAAAAACAAAAGTCGTTGCGCCTGACCAATATCTTTTTTGAAACGAACAGTAGTGAATTATTGCATGAATCAGAAAGTGAATTGCGGCGTTTGTCGGAAATGCTGAAATCGCATAAACACTTAAAAATCAGGGTAGAAGGTCATACGGATAACACGGGAAAAGAAAATGAAAACTTGGTATTGTCCGAAAAACGTGCAAAATCAGTCGCCGATTATCTCATTCGGCTCGGCGTGCCGCAAGAGCGCGTTTTTTATAAAGGCTTCGGACAACAATACCCGATTGCCGATAACAAAAATGAGGCTTCACGGGCTAAAAATCGCAGAGTTGAATTTTCTTTAAAGCCTGTGAACTAATATTCGACCGTTGGAATTTGTTTGGGTATGATTTTTGATGTTTTTTTTTAGTATTTTTATAATTTTTAATCCTATTTCGCCATGAAAAAACTGATTTTAGCCTTTGCATTCTTGCTGATGGCTTTTTCGGCAGCAAACGCACAAAACAAAAAAGACGACATTCCGGTAGAACAGTTGCCCGCAGAAGTTAAAACGGTATTGCTCGAATACGTTACAATTCTCACAACCTCAAAGACTTTGGACGAATGTGCCAAAAATTTCATCAAAGTTGCCGGCGGTGGTTTGGTCAATGAGGACGGCAATTCGCTGCGCGGAAATGTGCAAGGTTTTTCGCTCAAAAAAGATTTTGAAAACATCAAATTTTACGCTAACCCCGTGAAAATCACACGAGTAAATGTTTCACAAAGCAGCGGCGCAGGCTTCGGACCGAGTGCGATAAAAGGCAAAATCTACAAAATTTGGATTGCAAAAGCCGACGGCGGCGGTGGTTTGCCCGCACCTGTTTCGATTATGATTCCCGACGGACACGCGACAATTAAAACGCCGAAAGTAATGAATATCGGCAGTTTTTAATTTTTTGTAGTTTTTAACAAAAAAACACCCTAAGCGTTGGAAACCTTAGGGTGTTTTTTTTTCGGAATGTAAAACGCCTTTTAGGGTGTTTGTGGGAGAAAATATGATACAAAAACAGGCGTTTTCGCAGCCTAAAGGCGAGTTTACATTTTTTTTAGATGTTAAAACCGACTTTAATTTCCCTCATTTATCATTTTTTCAAGCTCTTCCAAACCGATAACGGGAATGTTAAGTTCTTGTGCTTTAAGCAGTTTGCTCTCTCCTGCCTCACTCCCCACTACGA
>JBPOJO010000206.1:0-9867 GCA_052033485.1 Bacteroidota bacterium
TCGTCTGTGCGTTTTGGGCAAAGGAAAAGGCAGAAGATGTTAAAAAAAAAGTCACTGCCAACGGCAACATTCCGTATTTCATTGTAAAAAAAATTGGGTAAAACAATTTGTTATTTGTTAATAAAATCAAAAAAATTTACTCCCTTCGCATGATAACAGTTTTTTTTTAATTCATTCAATTTTCGTGGATATTCAACAGTTGCACGTACAAGGAATTTATTTCGTTAAATCACTTTAAATAAGGAATTTAATATTCTCTGTGTTTTTTTGGGCTGAACATTCAGTAATTTTTTATTCAAAATACAGTTTAAAAAACATTATTGAAATAAAAAATTTCACAAAGATAATTTTTTTTAATAAAACCTAAAAATCTAATTTGGAATGTAAAGCCCGAAAAACTGCATTTTCGCAACCAAAAGTTTGCTGCTTTACGTTTCGTTTTAGATTAGGTAACAGAAAAAAATTTAATCTTCAAACGCTTATGGCATTATGATTCAAGGCGTTATCGGAAAAAAAAATGTGTTTTTTTTGTAAACTTGCGCTTGAAAAGCATTTTTTGCTTATTTTTGGGTAAAGTTTTGCTTTTTATATTGCGCCGAAGGCAGACGGCGTAGGATTTTCCGTAAGCTTTTGGTTCGAAAACGCCGTTTTTTGGCAGTTTTTTTACAAAAAAAACACCCTGAAGGACGTTTTTTGGTTCAATTTTTAGGCATTAAAAAAAACATTAATGAAAAATAAATATCTCTTTGTTGTCATTTTTTTGCTCTGCGCTTGCGGAAACAATAAAAATGTTGCCGAATATTTTGAAAAAAAAATATACATTTTTTCGGAAGATAAAATGTACAACGCAGACCCCCTCAAGGCAGAAAATTTTGTCGAAAAAACCGTTGCAAAAAATATTTTTTTGAGCCTTTATGAAATCGGCGAAGATATGCAAGTGTACCAATCTTTTGCGGAAAATGAAAGTTTCGATACAATTCAAAAAATTTATTCTTTCAGCCTGAAAAAAAATTACTTTTTTGAGGACGACCCGTGTTTTTTGGACGGAAAAGGCAGAGAAGTTGAGGCAAAAGATGCCGTTTACGCCCTTTTGCGACTTTTGCAAAGTGATGCGGGAGCTGCTTTTAAGGAATATTTTGCGGACGAAAACGGAATTTATGTTGAAAATGATGTTTTCAGAGTGCGCGGAAAATACGCTTTTGACGTGCATTTACAAAAAAATTTCCCCGAAATCAGAGAGTTTTTTTCACTCTTGCCTGCTGCCGTCGTGCCAAAAGAGGCGACAGAATATTACGGTGAAAAATTCGGTCAAAATCCCGTCGCTTCCGCTGCTTTTGTGTGGAAAAAAGACGACAATGAGGTGTTTTGTTTGCAAAAAAATCCTAAATATCCAAAAACCGATGCAGAAAGAAACAAATTGCCTTACCTTGATAAAATTTATTTTGACAATAATGAACTTGAAAATTTACAAAAAAAGACAAAAAACAACAGTAGTTATGTTTTTTTAGGATACAATTTACCCGACTCAGCCGACACTTTTAAGAGCCTACAATCCAACGAAACGGATATATTTGAGGCGTTTTATCTTTGCTTTTTTCCCGACAGCGCGGCAAGTTTTTCGCTCGGAGAAAAATTTGCTTTTCACAGAGCATTTTTAACACTTTCACCGGACGGTTTTCAAAAATTTCAGACCCTTGTCCCGTCTGAAATCCCGCGTAACAATGTGAAAGAAATTCATTTTTCGGCAACGGAAGGCAGTTTTTCGACTGAAAAGCGCAATTTTACGGCGGATAAAAATTTTGAAAAACACTTTTCGGCTGAGGCATCAGAGAATTTTTTGCCTGCCGCGCAATTATTTTGGAACGATTCGCGCACGCAACGCTCGCTTTATGATGCGGGTGTTTTGCAGGGGGGCGTGTTGTTTTTTCGCGGTGATTTTTGCAGTGAAAAAATGTGGCTAAAAGCCTTACTGCCGAACGTTTTTCAAGCAGAATCGGCTTCTTTTTTTGAAAAAAATGACTTTTACGCTTTGCAAAATCGGGTGAAATTACAAGCCTATCTCTTTCCTTTTGCCCTTGCCCGTGAAAAATATTGGCTCACAAGCGACATAAAAGATTTGTCTTTGCACCGTCATCGTTATTTTCGTTTTGAACAAGTCAGTTTGCGTTCGCCGAAACGAGATAATGCAACAAATCGCTGACTTTGTGAAATATTTTTTCTTCATTCAAACAAAAAATGTAATTTTTTTCTGTTTTTCGTGCCGAAATAAGGTCTTCAGCCGTTTACGATGTTCCGAAACAATTTTTTCGAAGTGCTTTTTCGAGCCAAAAAATTGCCGTTCTTTCTCCGTCGAGGCGAAAATAATGCCTCACTTTTGGTTCGGAAATCGGGCGAAAAGTGCCGTTTTCAGCATTAAAAATCAAATGTTTTTTGTCAAAAAAATTCATAAAATCGCCGTGCAAAACCAAATCTTCGGGGCTTCCGACCGCAATTTTTCCGTCATCATTGATTAACCAAATTTCGTCGGCAGCTTCAAAGCCCGTTTCCAAATCATGGGTTGAAATGAGCATACTTTTTTGATTCTCGTGAGCAATTTTTTTCAACAAAAATGAAATTTCAAAACGGTTCAAAACGTCGAGATGTGCCGTTGCTTCGTCGAGCAAACAAAGCGGTGTATTCTGCGCAAGGGCGCGTGCAATCATAACTTTTTGATATTGTCCGTCGCTGATTTCCGTAATTTTTTTTTCGGCTAAGTCTTGACAACCGACCTGAAAAAGAGCATTTTCTACAATTTCACGGTCATTTTGAGCCATTTTCATCAGACGTGAGAGGTATGGATAACGCCCTGTTTCGACAATTTCACGGACAGAAAAAACTACGCCGGCGATTTTTTCCGTCGTTACCAATGCGATTTTTTTTGACAAATCTTCGCCGAAAGAAATTTTTTTTCCCTCAAAAAAAATCTCGCCTTCAAGCGGTTTCAGAATGCCGGCAAAAGTTTTCAAAAGTGTACTTTTGCCGCTTCCGTTGAGTCCGATAAGAGCAGTTAAGCCTTTTTTGACCTCCGAATTGATATGATTTAAAACAATTTTGCGTTTTTTTCCCTGTCCGTAGCCGACGGAAAGATTGACGGTTTTTAAAGGCATATTTTTTGCTTGTAATATTTTTGCAAAAATGGCAAAAATATTGCACGCCAAAATTATTTCACCAAAAATAACAAAAATTATGAACTGCCCCGCCTGTCGCAGCAGCATAACGCTCGAAGACCGACAATGTTCGCATTGCGGACTCCCGCTCACGGGAGAAATTTTTGAGCTTGCCGCGCTGCGCAATGAAATTCAAACGCTGAAATCAGATTTTGAAAAGGAAATTGATGTTTTGGGTGAAAAAATTGACGGTTTTGAACGAAATGCGGTCAGAAATGCCTATCATTTGCCGAAAGAAATGATACAGAAGCCGCAAAAGGAAACACAAAAAGAGCCGGAAAGCAAGGGAAAAAATGAAGAGCCGAAGGTGAGAATTGTTACGAAGGAAGATAAAGGCGAAAAAACTTCCGGCACACATGAAAATTCGCAGGAAAATGTGCATCATAAAGAGGCACAAAAAGGCGGAAAAAATGCAGAAGAACCAAAAGGATATGAAGTGCCGCCGAAAAGAGAGCGCGTAAACACACCCTTAGACCTTGCAATTGAAGCATTTTTTTCGGGGCTTTTCGCCCCGCTGCTGCAATTTCGCGATTTTTTCATGGATGCATACAACGGATACAAAGCGCAGAATAAATTGCCGGTGTTTTTTCTCACTATCGGCGGCATTGTCGCGCTGTTAATGGGTTTCGGCTTTTTGTTAAATTTCGTTTCAGATTCAATGTTTGAAGCGGCAAAAAGTATCACGACGGGCATTGCGGCAGGGGGATTTGTGTGGTGGGGCACGCGGCTTTCGCACAACGAAAAACTCCGCGATTTCGGTTCGGCAATGATTGCACTCGGCGTTTCGGTCAATTATTTGCTGATTTATTTTTTGAGCAACTCGGCATTGTTGCCGTTTTTTGGCTCTGAATGGTTCGGTTTGCTTTTGGTAACACTCAATACGGCTTTTGCGTACTTTTTGGCGATGCGATTTGAAACACGCATTGTGTTGGTTTTAAGCCTTTTAGGTGGCGCAATGGCACCATTTTATCTCTCCTCTACCCGAATTTCTGTTTTTTACTTCATTTTCTTGTGGATTTTGGTCGTTTCGACGGTGATAATTGCCGAAAAAACGGCATGGCGTTGGGCGATTTATTTGACATTTGTTTTAGTGGTCAGCATTTTTGAAGGTTCAATTTTTTCATGGAATTCGGATAATATTCAAGAGGGGATTTGGTTGGGACTTTCTTCACTTTTCGCCTATACTTTTTATTACACTTCTTTTTTCGAAAAGGGTGCGAGGCGAACGACTTTTTCGCCTCAAGACGTGTTGATGTTGGCGGCGAATACGGTTTTTTTTATCGTAAATTTGAACAAAAATTTTGAATTTACCTCAACAAATTATGTTTTGGGAAGCGTATTTTTGCTCAATTCATTGCCTTTTGTCGTGTATTTTTTACGAACAAAAGCAGAATCACTGCCGAATTTACATTCGATTTTAGTGCTTTTGGCGGCAACTTTTGCGGCATTTTCTGTTCCGGTCTTTTTCGAAATGCGCATTAACGGCGTTGTTTGGGGCTTAGAAGCGATTTTGCTCACTGTTCTCGGCTTTACATTCGGATATGTGAATATTCGCAAAGAAGCCTATATCTTGTTTGTCATTGCGGTAGCGGGCAACTTTTTCAGTTTTTGGGAAATTGGCGACAATTGGGGCACAAAACTGTTTACGGACGGGTTTTTAAATTTGACAGGTTTGTGTATCAATTTATTTTTTCTGTTTTTTATATTGAAGAAAAATGAAGCACAATCACAAAATTTTGAAAAAATATTTGCAAAAATGGCACTCTCGGGCGGTTTTTGGAGCTTGTCGGCTTTGCTTTGGGTGAGTGCCTATTTTTACGCGGGTGTAGTTTTCTACAATTTTGCGGTATTGTTTATTTTTCTGTTTTTGTTTTTGGGAGCTCGTTTCGAAAATCGGGGCATTATTTTGCTTGCCTATTCACAAATTGCCTTTTTAATTTGGTCTTATATTTTGTCTGTGGAAACGGCAGGAGACATGGCATTCCGATTCCAAAATACATTTGCGCAAGCGGCTTTGACGGAAATGTATTTGAGTTTGTGGCTGATATACTTTTTCTACGAAAAAGTCATTCCGAATGCGCCTATGCGCAATTTTGCCTACGTTTTGCGCGTATGTTTTTATGTCGCGGCACCCGTGATGATGCTCCCTTCTGCGTGGCGATTTTACAACGAATATTTTTCTTCGGCAATGTGGGCATCGGTCGGAGCGGCGTATTTGGTGTATCGTTTTACGGACAGTAAGTTAATTTTAACACAATTATACATTACGGCAGCAGCGGCGTTATATTTTTATTTTACGGCTTTAGGAACGGCGACCGAGCAGGCTTTTTTGTGGTCAAATGCTGTTTGTGCAGGAGTGTGTTTGTTGCTTTGGGTGGGCGAAAAGGGCTTTTTGAAACCGGAATACAGCGAACTCGGAGCGGTGAAATTTTTGCCGACTCGTCTTTTGTTAGCGGCAAGTGTTTATCAATTTTCTGTCGTCTTGCTTTTTGGCGGAATGCAGTTTATTGACCGTTCGGGGGACATTTTTTGGCTGAGTTTGTTGTTTTTTGCCTTAGTGTCGAGCGTTGCGGAGCGCACTCGCGCCTTGCACGGGACTTCTGCTTTTCTGTGGGGCAGCCTTCAATTTTTCCAAACAATATTTTTGATGTATTACGTTATTTTTGCTTATTTTCAATTCAGGGCAACGGATTCCTTTGTCTTATTGCACATAGCGGGCATTACGGGTTTGATGATTTATAATTTCTTAACGGTTTATCGCAGTTCGGAGCAGCATTTTATACGAAAAGCCTTTGGATTTAACATTTGGGCTTTACATTTGCAAATCATGTTGGCGTATTGGGGCGTAATCGTTCATATCGGCAATGAATGGACGGGGCTTTTGATGACGATAGTGATGATTTTGCACGCAATATTGTTAATTTTTAACAGTACGATGCCGTCTTATGGTTCGTTGATAAGGCTTTCGGTGCTAATTTTTGTGGTATCATTGGTGAAATTATTTTTTATGGACTTGGCTGCTTACGGCGCGGTTCAAAAAATCATTGTGATGATGGTCATCGGCGTATTGATGCTTATCGGTTCGTTTGCGTATGCGAAATACAAGAGCAAGAAGTAGGCTATGTGCTTCATAATAAGCAATTTAAAACCCTTCTTTTCAAAATTTTGTACAAAAAACTAAGTCTGAATGTTGGCTGTCGGACAAAAAAATAAAGCCAATGTTGATGCAAAAACGAGGTTTAGAACGAAGATTGCGAAGCAGAACTGACATTTCTTGAAGAAATGTTAGTTCTCTGCCGTTTTTGTTTCTGCCGTTGTTTGTGTCTTCACAAACGACTGATAATCAATGCTCTGCCGTTGTTTGTGTCTTCACAAACGACTGATAGACTAAAACATAGGCATTGCATTGATTTTTCGACAATTAAATTTACGAAAGTATTTATTCCCTTTCGAGGGATAAAAGCGTAGTAAAACGAAGGGCAAATTCCAATTCGACTGCACGATTTTGGAAATTCGTGCTGCAAAAAAAATACGACATTATCACACGAAAAGGAATAAGTTCTATACCAAAAAAAATATTTTTCATAAACTTGCTTTTTAGAATTATTTTTCATATCTTTGTAATATTCGAAAAAAATTGGAATTTTTTACAATTAATTTCTATTCTTTCGATTAAAAAACACTTAAAATCAACCTGCTATGTCATTTTTAGGAAAAAAAAACAATAATGTTGCTACAGACCTTGACACAAGCAATATCATCGGCAAAGGCACTACCATCACGGGGGAAGTCGAAACGCTCGGAAATATCAGAATTGACGGCATGGTAGTCGGAAATATAAATTCTCAAGCTAAAACCGCACTCGGCATAACTTCAGAAATCAAAGGGCACATTTTTGCGCAAAACGCCGAAATTGCCGGAAAAGTTATCGGAAATGTCTACATCAATGATGTTCTCATTTTAAAATCTACTGCCGAAATTAAAGGCGACATTTTCGCGCTGAAAGCAATTGTTGAGTCAGGTGCGAAAATTGAAGGAAAAATAAAAGTCGGCGAAGAACCGCATCAAAAACCTTCGGAAGCTCACAGAAACCAAACTTCGGAAGCACATGGAAAACCCAAAGGGGCGTAATGACGGCAATTTCAAACAATTTATGGGCTTAGGATTTGAACTCCTCGCCTCTGTTTTGTTGGGTGCCTTTCTCGGAAAATATCTCGATGAAAAAATGTCGAACGAACAGCCTTATATGACCATTCTCGGCATATTGCTGTTCCTTTCGGCAAGTTTTTATCATTTGATTGTGACGGTAAGCAGAATGAAATGATTTGTACTAAAAAGCTAAAACGTATTCAGCGTTACATTAGTTTGCGAAAACGCCGGTTAATTGGTTCTTTTTTGCACAAAAAACACCCTCAACGGTATTTTACAATTCAATTTCTTCGCCGTCGTGTGTGTCTTCACAAGCGACAAAAAACTACCGCATCACGAGGTCGTTTGTGAAGAAACAAACAACGGCGAGGAGCTGTTTGTTTATTAACGTTTTAAACCGCAAACTGAAAGCTCGCAGTACATACGGGCTGAAAAGTTACAATTCTTTTTCTTTTTCCTTTAATTTTTCTTCTTCCTCTTTTCTTTTGATTTCTTTTTTCAAACGCTCTTTCCATACATGCGCAGATATGAAAATACTCAGTTCATACAGACCGAAAACCGGGAGCGCAATTAAAATTTGACTGATAATATCGGGAGGAGTTATCACGGCAGCCAAAATCAAAATAACGATAATCGAATGTCGCCTGTAATTTCGGAGCATATCCGCATTCACCACGCCTGCAAGCGACAAAACATAGATGATGACCGGCAATTCAAACATTAAACCCGTCAAGGTCGTAAGCATAATGATAGTCGAAATGTATGAACTAAGGTCAATTTCGTTCAAAATCGAAGGGTCAATTTGGTAATTTGCCAAAAAATTTACGGACAAGGGCGTTACTATGTAATACCCGAAAAAAACACCCAAAAAGAATTGCAAACTGACAAAAAAAGTCGCACCCGTTGCCGCTTGTTTTTCGTCATCATATAAAGCAGGGCTGATAAAACGCCAAATTTCCCAAAAAACATAAGGAAAAGCCCCGATAATGCCCGCCGCAGCCGATATTGCAAGGTGCATCGTAAATTGCCCTGTCATTTCCCGATTTTGAATGGTAAACGGGATTTTATCAATACAAGTAATTTCCGAAATCCAACAAAAAAAGCGGTACGTCGGAAAACCTGTTTTGGAAGGTCCAAGAATCAATTCTCCGAAAACAAATTCTTTGCCTACCGTAAAGGCTAAGGCGGCGATAACTGTGACCGCAAGAAGTGCCCTCAATAGATGCCAACGCAACTCTTCAAGATGTTCTAAAAAGGGTTGCTCCGTATCTTTGCTCATGTTTTGCAAACTTTGTGTGCATCAGCACGGTTGAAAATCAAAATCAAATGCGACACTTTTTGTCGCCGGTTTTTTTTGTCAAATAAAGTGTAAAACCTAAAAACGAAATGTAACGTAGCTTTAGGCTGCGAAAACAGCAGTTTTTGTGTTCTGTTTTCACCTTTTATGTTCCGTTTTAGGTTCTAAAAACGAAAGAATTAATGACAGAATTTGCAGTTTTTTCTCAAAAACGGCAATTTAAACCTGTTATCACTGAAACCTTAACTATCCTGCGCATTTTCGATTTTACAGCTAAAACATTCCGACGCAAAAGTAATTCTTTTGTGAAATAAAAAAAAATTTCGCTTTAAAATTCAAATTAAACCTTGCTGCTAAAAGCCGCTTTGCCCTCAGGCAAAAAATATATTTTGGGGCAACAATGGCGGAAAACCCGTCAAAAGCAGGAAAACTTGCGCCGTAACTGCCACATCTTTTGAACAATAGTGAGCGATTCGGGCGAGGTCTTTTTCATTGTAATAAACATCGGCAACCTGACTGCCGTCAATGTCATCTTTGCTTGTTTCAACGCCGAGTACAGTTGCCAAAAGTTCCAAAGTTATCGAATTTTTGACATCGCCGAATTTCCACAAATCCAAAGTATCATAATGTTGAACTTCCCAAGGTTTGCGAAAACGCAGTTCAAAGGGGTAAGGAAGCGGAAGCAAGCCGTTGATGAACATTCTTCGCGCCAAAAAGGGAATATCAAATTCGCGTCCGTTGTGCGCCACAAACCGAATATTTTCGGGCTTAAATTTTTCGCGCAAAAGTTGAATAAAATCCATTAAAAGCTGCTTTTCGTCCTCATTGGAAAAGGTTTTTATGCGGAGTGTAAGTTCGCCTTCTTTCGAAAAACGATAAATTCCGACAGAAATACACACCACCCGAGCGAACTCGCTAAAAATACCCGCTTTCTCAAAAAAAACTTCCTCTCCTGGGTTTTCGGGCGCGATTCTTTTGGCTTTTCTTTCCCATTGCGCCTGCAGGCGTTCGGGCAATTCGTCAAATTGATGCGTCAGAGGGGCAGTTTCAATGTCCATGACAATCATGTCATTCATTTGTGTAAGAAAATCTATTAAACCTTTTGCGTACTGTTTTTTCATTGTCGCCTTTTGTCAGATAAATTAATCCGCTTTTTTTTGCAAATATAAGGCTAAAAATTAATTTTGAAAATAATACCGTTTTTTAGGGCTTCTT
>JBPOJO010000117.1:0-4053 GCA_052033485.1 Bacteroidota bacterium
AAAAAGAAGAAGAACGGAGACAAAAAGAAGAAGCGGAAGCAAAAGCAGAAGATGAGCGAAGACAAAAAGAAGAAGCGGAGAAAAAAGCTTCCGTGCTTATTTTACGCTTAACATCTGCCGTAAAAAAGCTTTTCCTGACCGGCGAAACTCACGAAAGTATCGCTGAAACACTCGGAATTTCTGTTGAGGAAGTGAAAAATATCTTGGCGGAAGGCGAGAATGATTTCCGGCAAAAAGTGTAACTGCCTAATCAAGCAAGTTCCCTTGTAAAGTTCGTATTCGTTAACATCACAGAAATAAAAAAAACGACGTAAATACAATTTTTGTCGACTAATTAATCGCGTTTGCATGATTTTCTTGCAAACATTTTGTAAAATTGCATTTATTTGAGAAAAATATAGAAGCAAGTGAAAAAATACATTCTTACTTTATTATTCTTGTGTGTAGGCATTGCGAATACGGCTCTTCGCGCACAACAATCCGTGCAGGCGACGAATGACAGTTTGCTCAAAGCTCTGCCCGCTGCAGCCGATACAGGAAAAATACTTATTTTGAAAAAATTAGCTTGGGAAAATCGCTCTAATAACCCAAAAATGTCCGTAAAGTGGGCTAATGAGGCTATTTTGATTGCACAAAAAACCAAAAACGAAAAATTTATCCCCGATTTATACAACCTTATCGGTATCGCAAACGGGCTGCTCGGCAATTACGCCATCGCTATCGGATATCACATCAAAGCACTGCAATTAGCCGAAAAATACACTGACAAATTGACAATGGCTTTTGCCTTAAATAATTCGGGAAGCATTTATATCAAACAAAAAAACTTTGAGCAAGCCCTCAACAACTTGGAAAAAGCAAATCAACTCTTTAAAGAAATCGGCAACGAAAAGGGCATTTCTTACGGCAACCACCACATCGCGTCCGCTTTAATAAAAATGAAAAATTATGACCGCGCCGTTACTTATGAAGAAAAAGCCTTAGATTATCGCCTAAAAACCGGCGATAAAGTCGGTATTGCTTATTCCTATTTCAACTTGGGTTTGATTCATCAGGCGAAAAAAAATTATGACAAAGCTATTTACGTACTCAATAAAGCCCTGCATTTATTCACCGAAACCGAACAAAATGCCGGACTTGCGACAGTGTTAAATTCGCTCTCGGAAGTGCATTTTGCCGCCGGGCACCAACGCGATGCCATTCAATACGCTGAAAAAAGCATCAAAATCGGTACCGAAATCGGCGATGATGAAACTTTGCGCGATTCCTACCGCATTATTTCGATGGCGTACGGCGCGCTGAAATCCTATGACAAAGCCTATTCTTATCAACTCCTTTTTATTGTCAAAAATGACAAACTCATTGATGAAGCGAGAATGAAACAAATCAATGAAGTTCAGGCAATTTATGAAAATAAACAAAGAGAACGCGAAACGGAAGAATTGCGACTCAAAGAAGCCGAACACGCCGTTCAAATTAAGCAGCAGCAAATGATTGGCTTAATTATCGCCTTTGTTTTGATTGCGGTTGCCTTTTTTGCCGTCGTTACTTTCCGAAATTTTAAACAAGAAAAGAAAAATTTAGCAGAAATTGTTCGTCAAAAAGAAGAAATTAACCATCAAAATGAGGCTTTACATGAAAAGCAAATTGAGATTGAAAAAGTGAACGAACAACTGCAACATCAACACAAAAAAATTACGGACAGTATTCGCTATGCGCAAACAATTCAACACGCCTTGTTGCCGAGTGAAAAATTGTCGCAAGCTTTTAATGATTCTTTTGTTTTGTACAAACCCAAAGATTTAGTTTCGGGCGATTTTTATTGGGTGCATCACGGCACAAGTTATGATGTCGTTGCGCTCGGCGATTGCACCGGACACGGCGTTCCGGGGGCGTTCATGTCATTGGTCGGACTTGCTTTGCTCAATCAAATTGTAGTAGAAGAAAACCGCATTTCGCCCGCCGAAATTTTAACATCGCTTAACAAAGGTTTAATAAAAGCCCTCGCAAAAGAATATAACGACAACAACGACGGAATGGATATTGCGGTCTGCGTCATTGAGCGAGGCGAAAAAGAAAAAACTTTGCGATTTTCCGGCGCATCTATGCCCGTGCATATTTTTGACCACAAAAAACAGGAACTTTTCAGCCTCGCGCCCGACCGTTTTCACATCGGCGGTACGCGAAAAAAACGCAGCATTGATTTTAAAGAGAACATTTATTCCGCTCAAAATTCCTTTATCGTCTATATGACAAGCGACGGTTTGGAAGACCAAAATAATCCAAAAAGAGAAAAATATTCTTCTAAAAGGCTAAAAGACAAGATTTTACAAATGAATCGCGAAAATTTATCACTTTCTTTACAAAAGGATTTTTTTGAAAAAGACCTCAACGAATTTATGCGCGAAGCCGAGCAACGCGATGACGTTTCATTACTTGCTTTTCATGTTATATAACGTTCAACGAAAGCATAGTTGATATTCAAAAGATTTTTGAAAATAAGGAAATGAAACCGAATTTCGCATTGTTTTTTCTCTTTGAAAGTAAGCAAATTTATTCAATTTTTTCCAAAATCCCCTCTTTTTCAAACAAACTTTTCACGTCCTCATAAAACTTTTTGCCCTCAAAGTCTTTGCGCGGGATAAGGAAAATTTCTATTGCTTTGAGGTAAGTTTCGGCGATAATTTGCAAAGTTTCGCGCTCGTCGGCTTGCAAAAGGCGGTCATAATCGGCGTTGATGCGGATTTCTAATTGCTGCTTTTTGCGAACCGTAATTTTGTCACTCTGAGGAATAGCTTTGGGGTTTAAAATAAAAAAATAAACCGCCAAGTAATTTATGGATTGCGAATAATTTTCGATGTCCAAATTCCCGATAAGATTTATAAACAACTCATTGACAGCCAATAATTTATCTACTGTTTTTTTAGGTTCTGCAAAAAAAGAAATGCAGAGCGATTTTTCTTTAAGTATTTTCATCTGTAAATTTTGTTTCCGGGCGGCAAAGATAAGGGATATTTTCTTTTTAAATTTTCCGAAGAACTTACATACGCATATAAACGTACTTTTTCAACGATTAAGCATTGCATAGCTGAACCTCTGAATTCCGGAAAATACAGCAAATCATCAACGGGTAAACCCGAAGGGTATCGGTCGCGGATGGGCAAACAGGTTTTTCCGATTTTCCACACTTCACCGACTTGTAAATAAATTAGTTTGTCGGAGGAGTGAAAACAAGGATAATAACCTGATTTTGAGGCATAAAGAACATATTGCTCACAAAGCTCCCCAACTCTCGTTTTCCTTTTAATCCCCTCAATTTCAGCAATCATTTTCGCAATCAGCGCGGTATCTACGGGCAAATCTTTCACTTCCTGCCAAACAAGTTCGTCATCAATGACTTCTTCTAAGGCGGATTTGGCAAAAATAAGGGAAGCAAAATAGACGGACAAAGTCAAAAAACACATTAAAATCAATGAAAACCATAAAAATCTTACATTGATTTTGAATATATTATTTTTTGAAAATAAGGAAATGAAACCGCATTTTGCATTGTTTTTTCTCTTTGAAAGTAAACTAACTCAAACAAACTTACAGCCTTCCGGAACTCGGAAAATCTTTATTGTTAAGCACATTTCGGCAAATTTACTCAGTCCTCATCCGCGTTTTCGTCCTCATTTTTTGTTTCGCTATCGGGCGCAGCTTTGTTTTTCAGCTTTTTATCGTACAAATTTTTATTGAGAAAATCATTGATTTGGTCAATATCAATCGTACTGACAATTTCTCCGAGCGGATTTATACTCACATCAAATCCTTTTAAATCGGGATGAACTTTGACAAGTTCTTTTTCGGGTTTCTTTTTTTCTTTCATTTTGCCGATGCTTTTTTGTTGACCGTCGTTGTTTGTGTTGACCGCCGTTGTTTGTGTCCTCACAAACGACCCGCCGTTGTTTGTGTCCTCACAAACGACCCGCCGTTGTTTGTGTCCTCACAAACGACCCGCCGTTGTTTGTGTCCTCACAAACGACCCGCCGTTCTTTGTGTCCTCACAGACGA
>JBPOJO010000799.1:0-1516 GCA_052033485.1 Bacteroidota bacterium
AATGTGTGCAAAATCGGGGTAATCAACGGATTTTCCCTCTTCAAAAGGTCCGACATCTTCGACTGAGTAAGCTTGTGCAAGCAAGCTGTCAAACAAGATTTTTTTATAACTGATGCCCTCGCGGTACATTCTTTCGCAAACCGGCTAAACAGTTACGATTTTTTTTAATTCCTAATGCTAAATTGCATCGAAAATTCAACAAGCGACAATTTTGTCGTGTTAAAAATTAAAAAAATGAATTTTATTATTCCACAAAAAAGTCGGCATATTTTGCTGCACGAAACTCCCAACAAAGCGGAAGAAATTGCGCAATTTGAGGCTAATTTTGGCGATGAAAGCGTGCTGACGAAAAGTCAACTTTTTGTTTCTTTGTCCCAAAACGAACATTTATTACGCGTTTTTAACAGCAACGGGCATATTCTTTTTGAAGCCGATTCGGATTGCAAATTGTTATCAGTGTCGGGCAATACGGTTTTTCTTGCGGGTGCAAAAAATTCAAGCCCTTGTTTTTTTGTTTTGGAAACAGAAAACAATCGCTTTGAATTAACAGAAATTAAGATGGATTTGCAGGGGTGGCAAAGAAAAGAAATTGATGATATTCTTGTCAGCGAATCGGAAGTAGTTTTGTTAGACAACATCATCGTGCCTAAATTTTTGCTGCTCTTCGACCGCACCGGTCTTTTGCCGAACAACTTAAAAATTTGTCGTTTGCCCACCGCAGGCACGTATGAGCACATTGTAAAGGGCGATTTGAGCGAAAATCGCTTGGTAATTTTTTCCTCCACTATGGGACGCGGTGGTTACAAGGAACATTTGAGCATTTGGAAAATTCACGAAAAAAAAGTCAGAAATATTATTTTTGAAGATGAAAAACCGCAAAAGCAGAGTTTGAGGGAATATTTGATTGAAAAATTAAACATTTTTAAGAAAAAGAAAAAAATTAGAAATTTTCCCAATGATTTTTTTCGCCTCTCTTTTTCCGAAAAATATGTGAAGGATTTTGTTTTGCGTAAAAATCTATTGTTTGTTTTGACAAAAAATAATCAAATTCTCAAATTGAATCTTGCCGAAAAAGGCGAAAAAATTTCGGAGCACACGCTTCCGACAGGTGAAGATTTTGAAAAAATCATGTTTTCGCCGCACGGGAAATTGCTTGTTTTTTCGCCCGAAAAATATTTATTTACGGATTTTTCCTAATTTGTTAAAAAAATTCGTAATTATTTAGCTTGATGGCAAAAGATTGTACTGTAAGCAAACATCTTGGACACCAAAACAGCTAAATTGAGTGTGTCCGAAAAGTATGTTTTAAATTTGACAAACCAAATATAATTTTGCATGCTTTCTAATATTGTTTAGCAATTTAAAGCCTTTAGGCTTGTCATCTTTGTAAAAAACAGCACGCAGCTTACTTCAAACGCCTTTAGGCGTGAAATATAGGTTTCGCTTGCGGATATTCCCCAAAGATTTCACGCCTAAGGGCGTTTTTAATATCTTAGCGGATATTTTCTACAAAGAT
>JBPOJO010000136.1:0-5490 GCA_052033485.1 Bacteroidota bacterium
GAAGAGTAATTTTTGAGTAACTGTTTTGCCGAGTGTGCCGCCGGCAAACCGCTTGCGGTATAAGCTTTTGCAAGCCGGCTAAACAATTACGTTTTTTGAAAACATTTTTTTTTCTAAATTGCCGAAAAATTGACACCGCCGATTTTTTTTCGTAACTTTTTAGCCGGTTTGCCCAAGAATGTACCGCGAGCTTTAGCTTGCGACCTAATATTCGGATACTTTCCTCCTAAAATCTGCAAATGAAGCTCGCGGTACAGTCCGGCTAAACAGTTACAAAAAAACAGGATAAAAAAACGGTTTCGATTTTATCAATTTTGCAAAACTGCATCAAATTTATGATTTTTAATGATTATTTTTTTCTTTAAAAAAACACCATTTTTACCATGAAAAATTCAATTTCGCTCTTTATTGCGCTGCTTGCTGCCTTGCTTTTTTTATCGCAAAATAATATTTTTGCACAAGAAACATTTCGTACAAACGGCGTTACAGACCAACGGGAGGAACTTTTTGCCTTCACAAATGCCGTTATCTACACCGATTTTCAAACGAAAATCGAAAATGCCGTGATGATAGTCCGGAAAGGAAAAATTGAAGCTGTCGGACAAGGCATCACTCCGCCTAAAAATGCCGTTTTGATTGACCTCAATGGAAAAAGTATATACCCTGCTTTTATTGAAATCATGTCGGATTTCGGAATGCCCGAACAAAAAAATGAAAGACAGAGACATTTTGGCAATTTGCAATTTTACCCGAGCAATCAGGGCGCGTTCAGTCAAAATGAAGCCGTTCACCCCGAAGTGAATGCCGCGGCACTTTTTAAATACGATGCCAAAAATGCCGCTGCTTTTCGCGAAAAAGGCTTTGCTTTGTTGCTTACACACCCTAAAGACGGCATTATGAGGGGAACATCTGCCTTCATTGCCCTTGCAGACAAGCGCGAACACGACTTAATTTTGAAAGAAAAAGCCGCCGCGCATTTGAGTTTTAACAAAGGTTTGAGCAAACAAACCTATCCGACTTCGCTCATGGGAAGCATCGCCCTTTTGCGGCAAACCTATCACGACGGTGATTGGTACAAAAAAAATCCGCAGGCGCAAACGAATTTGTCCTTAAAAGCCCTCAATGAAAATGCCGTTCTGCCGCAGATTTTTGATGCCGGCGACAAAATGAACCTCTTGCGCGCTGACCGCGTCGGCGATGAATTCGGCGTGCAATACGTTCTGCTCGGCGGCGGAAACGAATATCAAATGCTTGCAGAAGTGAAGGCTTGTAACGCGCCTTTAATTTTGCCCCTCAATTTTCCCGCACCTTATGATGTGAAAGACCCTTTTGATGCCAATAACGTCAATCTTTCGCAAATGAAACATTGGGAAACTGCCCCCGCAAATGCTAAAATTCTCGCCGAAAACGGCTTGGAGTTTGCTTTTACGATGCACGGCTTAAAAGACGCTAATGATTTTTGGAAAAATGTGAGAAAAACCATTGCTGCCGGTTTGCCTAAATCTACCGCTTTAAAAGCCCTGACTTTTACCCCTGCAAAAATTTTGAAACTTGAAAACATTGCGGGAAGCCTTAAAAACGGCTTTTATGCCAATTTTTTAATCACTTCGGGCGACATTTTTGATGAAAAAAGCATTATTTATGAAAATTGGGTTTTGGGTAATCGCCACATTATCAAGGAAATGCCGCAAGATTTGCGCGGTGATTACGCCTTATCAGTTGCCGGAATAGATTATTTATGGAAAATTGAAGGAACGCCCGATGCGCCGGAACATAAAATTTCCGTTGCCGACAGCACGCAAAAATTTGTTACAGAAGCTAAATTTGCCTTACCCGTTGTCAGCCTCAGCTTTAAAAATGTCAAATCAGACAAAATGTTGCGACTTTCGGGCGTTTTTTCCGAAGGTAAATTTTACGGTCGCGGACAAGACGAAAAAGGCACTTGGACGGAATGGAAAGCCCTCAAAACCGCTCCTTTTAAGGAAAAACCCGACACAAGCAAAGTAATCAACGAGGTTTTTGAATACGGTAAAATAATGTTCCCTTTCAATGCTTACGGGCGCGAAAACAAACCCAAAAACGGCACTTTTCTTATCAAAAATGCCACTGTTTGGACTTCCGAAAACGAAGGAAAACTCGAAAACACGGACGTTCTGTTGAAAGACGGGAAAATTGCAGGGATTGGTAAAAATCTAACCGCGCCTGCCGGTGCCGTGAGCATTGATGCTACCGGAAAACACCTCACGCCGGGCATTATTGACGAACATTCTCACATTGCGATTGCAGGAAATGTCAATGAAATGGCTTGGTCGTCGAGCGCGGAAGTCAGAATCGGCGATGTTATTAATCCCGAAGACATTAACATTTATCGGCAACTTGCCGGCGGCGTTACGGCGATTCAGCAGTTGCACGGCTCGGCGAATGTCATCGGCGGTCAATCGGCGGTCGTCAAATTGCGTTGGGGCATGAACGATGCCGAAATGAAAATTCAAGGTGTAACGCCGCGAATTAAATTTGCACTCGGAGAAAATGTTAAAAGTTCAAATTTTGAGGAATATTCGCGCTTTCCGCAAACGAGAATGGGCGTTGAACAATTCCTTGAAGACGCTTTTACGCGCGCAAGAGAATACGCAAAAAATAAAGCCGCAAACCCCGAAAAGATACGCACTGACTTGCAAATGGAGATTATGAACGAAATTTTGCAGGGCAAAAGATTGATTTCTTGCCATTCTTATGTGCAATCCGAAATTAATATGTTAATGAAAGTTGCCGAAAAATACGGCTTCAAAATCAGCGTTTTTACGCACATATTAGAAGGCTACAAAGTTGCCGATAAAATTCGCGAACACGGCGCGGGAGCGTCAAGTTTTGCCGATTGGTGGGCGTACAAAATGGAAGTGCAAGATGCAATCCCCTACAATCCCGCTTTGCTCAATGCCGTCGGCGTAACGACCTCCGTCAATTCCGATGACGCAGAAATGGCAAGAAGGCTGAACCAAGAAGCTGCTAAATCGCTCAAATACGGCGATATGAGTGAAACCGATGCCTTAAAAATGGCGACCATCAACCCCGCCAAAATGCTCAGACTCGACGACAGAATAGGCAGTGTGAAAATCGGAAAAGATGCCGACATTGTGCTTTGGAACGAGCACCCGCTTTCCGTTTATGCCCTTGCAGAAAAAACATTTGTCGACGGAATGTTGCTTTTTGACCGTGAAGAAGATGCAAAAATGCGCACCGAAGTTCAAAACGAACGCAACAGATTGATTCAAAAAATGTTAAAAGCCGAAAAAGGCGGCGAAAAACCGCAAAAAGGCGGCGGATTTCGCAGACCTCGCCTGCACGTTTGCGACGGCGAGCATGAGCATGAGGGCGAAGGCGAACAGGATTAAACTTACCACTCAGCATCCTAAGGGTTTTCAAAACCCTTAGGATGTTAAGAATTACAAAAATAATTTAGAAATACCGATGGAAATATTAACAATTTTAGAAAAATTAGAGGCGTGTTGCGACATCAAATTTGAGGTCATTTCGGGAAAAATTGTGCCGAAAGAAGCTTCCGAACCGCTGCCTGACGGCATTCTTGAACTGTTGTTGAATAAATATCCCGATTGGGAAAAAATTTTAAACCTCTACAAAATGCCGAATACATCTTACAATCACACACGAATTATAGCAGAATTGACAGTTTTGATTGGCAGACAACTTGATTGTTCTCTGTTCGCAATTTTTATCAATGAATTGGAAATAAAAAGCTCATTTTTGAGGTCATTTTTAATACCTGATTTGGCTTTTACGCTCACAGGCGGCACTTTGAGCGAAAATAAAACAGCACTTGAAAACCCGATTTCCATCATCGAAGTCCTCTCGCCCGGCACGGAAAAAAAAGACCGCAACGAAAAAATGGAAGCTTATCAAAGTATCGAAAGTTTGCAAGAATACGTTTTGATTGCGCAGGATTCCTATAAAATTGAACAATATTTAAGGCAGGGAAAAACGAAAGGGACGATAAAAATTTACGATAATGCACACGACACTTGTGTTTTGACGGTAGGTGTACAAATAAAGTTGAATGATTTGTATAAAAACAAGGATTGGGCAAAAAAAGATTGAGTATTTTTGTAAAGCTCTACAAAGAATACTCAAAACGTTCACGCCCAAAGCAGCTATTTTTTAAGAACTGTTTGCGATGTTAATTTATTTCAAAAAACTATGGAAATTTTCATTATCAGTCTTACCGCTTTTTTTACCGCAATATTGACTTTTTTTTCGGGTTTTGGGCTTGGAACGATTTTAACCCCCGTGATGATTATTTTTTTTCCGCCGGAGACTGCCGTAGCATTGACAGCAGTAGTGCATTTTTTGAACAACCTTTTTAAACTAATTTTAACAGGGAAAAATGCTGACAAACAAACAGTTATACGTTTCGGAGTTCCTGCGATTTTTGCTTCATTTTTAGGAGCATCAATGCTTTTTTTGATTCCGTCCGCGCATGTGCTTCTGTCTTATTTTATTTTGGAAAAGGAGTTTTTTATCAAACCGTTCAGCCTGATAATGGGCTTTCTGTTGTTCTTTTTTGCTTTGGCTGATGTTCTTCCGTTTTTCAACAAACTTACTTTTGATAAGCGATATTTGCCGCTCGGCGGTGTGTTGAGCGGTTTTTTTGGCGGTTTGTCGGGGCATCAAGGGGCATTGCGAAGTGCTTTTTTGATAAAAACAGGGCTGTCAAAAGAGGCTTTTGTAGCATCGGGAATATGGATTGCATCGTTTATTGACCTGACACGTTTGAGTGTTTATTCCGCTCATTTTTATCCGATTGCAGATGTTTCACAGCTTAAAATTTTGGCATTTGCCACGCTTTCGGCATTTTCAGGGGCATACATCGGCAACAAATTGCTCAAAAAAATCACTTTGCAATTTTTGCAATATTTTGTTGCCTTTGCGCTGATGCTTATTTCAATTGCGCTGATGCTCGGTATTTTGTGAGGATGTCGGAAATTTAACGTTCCTCGCGACGAATTTGCGCTGTTTGTTCAATCCTTAAGTCTGTTCCTAATGACTCCGACTTCAAAATCTATCCCCAAAATATCTTTGACAAATGTTTTGAAAACAAGTTTGTCCGTAAAGGCTTTTTTGAAAATGAATCTGACCGCCGTTGTTTGTGTCTCCACAAACGACTTGCGGTGCAACCGGAAAAGTTGCTTGTGAGGACACAAGCAACGGCGGAAAAGTCGCTTGTGAGGACACAAGCAACGGCGGAGAGTTAAGCAAATGAGAAATAAGATTACCAATCGTCGGAATCTTTATTTGAGGCTTTCATTCCTTGTTGAAAGCTTTTCCACAAAGTAATAATTCTACTCTGACCTTCTTCTCTTATCGTTTTCCAACTTCTTTTAGGCATCATTAAATTTCCACAATCAGGCTTTTCATTATCAAAAGAACCACCACTATAGCCGCTTTTGTAGGATTCATGATTCAGATTTTCGATAG
>JBPOJO010000295.1:0-7561 GCA_052033485.1 Bacteroidota bacterium
ACTTTTTTGACATTTTTTGAAGATGAAAATAATTTTACCCATTTTTTTTCTGTTTTTTGCTTATTTTTCAACTTCCGCACAGAGCAAAGACGAAAAAGCAATCGTCAAAGCAATGCACACGCAAGCCGAAAAGTGGAATACAAGAGATTTAGACGGTTTTATGTCATTCTATTGGCACTCAGACAGTTTGCGTTTTGTCAGCAAAAACGGCATCACGCGCTCATGGAGCAAAGTCAAAGCAAATTATGAAAAAACTTACGGAAAAACCGGTGATGATTTGGGAAAATTAGCTTTTGAGGTCTTAGAATTGACAAAAATTGACAAAAAAAGCTATTTTATGGTCGGAAAATGGAAAGTTGATTTTGAAAAAAAAGAACAAAGATTCGGCTATTTTACTTTGATTTGGCGAAAAATTAACAGAAAATGGACAATTATCATTGACCACACAAGTTAGTTTCTGCATTTTTTTATCCTCGTCTTGAAAGACCTTTAAAAAATTAATCTTCCGTACTTTGTTAAATCCAAACAATTAAAAACTTTATGTATTTTTAATTGTTTTTATAGTCTAAAAAAAGCACTTATGAAAAATAAATGCCTGTCAAAAAACTTGCGTTTTACTGTCTTTTTTGTCGTAATTCTGTCTATATTTTTTTCTCCGAATGCATTTTCGCAAAGCGGTTTTGCCTATCTTTCGCATCACTCGCACGCGCAAAAAGGCATTTCTAAGGCAGTTAATGCGATTGTGCAAGATAATAAAGGTGTAATTTATACCGGCAATCGGCACGGCGTAATGCTTTACGACGGTGCGCAATGGGAGCATATTCGTATGCCCGGGGAGGTGCATGCCTTAGATTTTGACGGTTCGGAAGTGTGGGTGGCAGGGAAAAATATTGCCGGCAAAATCAGCATTTTGGCAACCGGAGAAGCGATTTTTCAGCCCGTAACTGACAGTACAAAAAATTATTCCGCATTTACGACCGTTACACACCTCAACGACAAAATATATTTTCTTAATTCAGAAATTTTACTCGAATACGATAAAGTTCAAAAAAAAATCAGCGGACAGTGGGAAAGTTCGCTCAATTTCGATATTGCCGCTGTTTTTGTCAATGATTTAAGCCTTTGGGTAGATGTGGCAGGAAAGGGTTTTATGAGGCTTGAAAAGGGTAAATTTGTCGAATCTGATTTAAAATTACCCGGTGATGACGAAGTTTTCGCCGGAAAAACCGCAGGGAAAATTACGATAATTGCGACATTTCTTAACCAACTTTTTGTTTTTAACGGCAATTCTTTGAAGCCCGTTCGTTTGGAAGATGCCGATTTTATCTCACGCGGAGAGATTTTGGCACTCGAAATTTTGACCGATAATCTCGCCGCCGTCGGCACATTAAAAGGCGGTTGTATGATTTTTGATTATACAACCGGAAAAACGATTCAAATTATCAACGAAAGTTCGGGATTGGCTGATAATGAGGTCTTTGCTGTCGGAAAAGACCGAAACGCCGGCATTTGGATAGGAATGAATAAAGGCATGGCGAGGGCGGATTACAGTCTGCCTTTCCGAAATTTTTCTTTTTACAAAGGTTTGGAAGGGCAAATTTTGAGCGTCATTGAGTTTGAAAAAACGCTCTTTGTCGGCACGACACTTGGTTTGTATTACCTCAAAAAAATCGCAGATTATGAAGAACAAACCCGTTTGGTCAGCAAAGAAATTACGAAATCGGTTTTAAAAATTAAGCCCGAAAATCAAGAATCAAAAGACTCGCAGCCGGCAACAGATGTTAAAAATGATGAACAGAAAGAGGAAGGCAGCTTTTTTCAAAGATTAAGGAACAGGCGAAAATTGAAAAAAAATCGGGAGAATGCCGCCGAAACACCCATAAATGAAGCGCAACCGACTGTTTATGAGCCGGTTATAGAACAAGAAGTAGTATCCGTAACCGAAGTTCAAAAATTTATGCAACTCAAAACGGTTTCATATCGCTTCGAAAAAATTAAAAATATAGACGGAAAATGTATATACCTTTTTTCTTATGACAATCAACTTCTTGCCGGCACACACGCGGGTTTGTTTTCCGTTACGGGCAAACAAGCGAAAAGAATTTTAGACCAAGCCGTCAGTTTTATGATTAAGCAAGAATCCGCTCCGCGCGTTTGGGCAAGCACAAAAAATAATACGCTTATCAGTTTGCTGTATGAAAACGGGGCTTGGCGCGATGAAAATTATTATTCCGATTTTTATGACCGCATTCGACAAGTGGTTTTTGATGCGCAAAATAATGTTTGGGTTTGCGGGCGCGATTATGTCTATAAAATGCAAGTTGACCGTTATTGGCAAATCGAAAATCGGGAGGCATATAAAGTTAAAAACCCTTATTCTGACGAAATTACCCCTTTTCGACATGAAGGAAAGTTGTTTTTTGCCGTTAAAAATAATGCTTTTTTTTATGACACAAAAAGCAATTCTTTGAAAAGCGACAAAATTATGACCGATATGCTCGGAAAAGATGCCGAATTATTATCTGAAAATTCAGATTATTTAATTGCGCATCGGGGCAGGAATTGGCGTGTTTTTACCGAAAAAGCTTTTGAAAGTAAAAATCTTGAACTGTTAAATGTTTTTGACAACATCGAAAATATTTTTATTTCCAATTCGAAAGAATTTTGGTTTGTCAAAAATAATCAACTGTACAATTTTGAAGACAAAGGTCAAAAAAGTAAGAATTTTTCTTACAATTTGCTTTTGCAACGCATATTTTCGAACGAAACTGCCCTCCCGCTCGGAGAATTGGTTTTGGATTTTCAAAATAATTCACTTGCTTTTTCCTTTAAATTGCCGGATTATTTGAACAGCAATGCGATTGAATACCAATACTTTTTGGAAGGAAAAATGGACAATTGGTCGTCGTGGAGCAAAAATTCAAACATCATTTTTTATGAATTGGAAGCCGGAAATTATCAACTGCACGTTAAAGCCCGCGATGCTTTCGGCAGCGAAAAATTGATAAAGCCTATACCTTTAAAGGTCAAACCGCCTTTTTGGAAAACTTGGTGGTTTTATGCTTGCGCAATGAGCATTTTTGCACTCTTGGTTTTTGTTGCCTCGCGCATGAACGAAAGAGCTGCAAATCGGCAATCTCGTTTTTATAAATTTTTCAGCCGATTTATGACCCTGCTCACACTCATCATGTGTCTCGAATTTACAAAGGTGGTTTTGGTCAATATTATTGATGTCGGCGGCTCGCCCGTGATTGATTTCGGCATGGAAGTTTTGATGGCTTTTGTGCTTTTTCCTGTCGAATTAATGCTGTCATATTTTATCTTTAAGTCAAAAGACAATAAAAATTAAATTTTTCGCCGGCTCTTGTGCCTTCACAAACGTACATCAAACCTATAAGGTTTTTAAAACCTTATAGGTTTAAACTTTAATTTTGGCTGATTACTTATTTGACTTTTTCTCTTACATTTGAGGTGAAAGTTTACAAAAAAATGAACGATAAATTCAAAAATTACACCGCCGCTGCCTGCAAAGCCGAAATCACAGCCCCTGCATCAAAAAGCTACCTGCAACGCGCTTTGGCAATAGCGGCACTCTCCGACCCCGCACACACAACTGAAATTGAAGGTTTTTCGGCAAGCGAAGACGCGGAAGCCGCATTATCGGCAGTCGACAATCTCGGCGCAAAAATTCGCCGACAGAAAAATATTATTCAAATAAGCGGTATTACTTCCGACAATCACCTCGCCCGCTTGCACTGCGGCGAAGCGGGTTTGTGTGCGCGTATGTTCGCGCCCGTAGCGGCAATTTTTGATAGAGAAACACACATCACCGGCATCGGTACGCTCCTTAACCGCCCTTTTGTGATGGTCGAAGATGCTCTTACGCAACTCGGCAAAACGGTCATTTCTAATGCGGGAAAGTTGCCTATGGTGTTTTCGGGCAAACTTTCACACGGAAAAATCAGCATTGACGGCTCCGAAAGTTCGCAGTTGCTCACGGGTTTGTTGATTGCTTTGCCGTGCTTGTCCGGCGACAGTGAAATTATTGTTCGAAATTTAAAAAGCATTCCCTATATTGACATGACTTTGAACATTTTAAAACATTTCGGTATAGAAATTTTGCATAAAAATTATGAAATTTTTTATGTTCCGGGCAATAGGCAGCCGAAAGCCGAACGATATTGTGTCGAAGGCGATTGGAGCGGAGCGGCATTTTTGTTGGTCGCAGGGGCGATTGCAGGCGAAATTTCCGTTACAAATTTACCGGAAAATTCTTTGCAAGCCGATAAAGCTGTTTTACACGCTTTGCGAGAATGCGGGGCTAATGTTAATTCGGATAAAAATACTGTATTTGTAGCAAAAAATAATTTAAACGCATTTGAATTTAATGCAATTCATTGCCCGGATTTATTTCCGCCCTTAGCTGTTTTAGCGGCAAATTGTAAAGGAATTAGTCGGATAAAAGGAGTGCATCGTTTATTGCATAAAGAATCCAATCGCTCTCTCGCAATACGCGAGGAATGGGCAAAAATCGGCATTTCGGTTGAAATTCAAGGCGATGAAATGTTGATTGAGGGAGGAAAAATAAAAGGCGGGACAATTTTTTCGCACAACGACCACCGAATCGCTATGTCAGCCGCTGTGCTTTCGCTCAATGCGGCTGATGCGGTGGGTATTGAGGGGGCTGATGCGGTGCGCAAATCTTACCCGAATTTTTATGAGGATTTTGAAAAACTACGCCGGCTTTGATTTACAATTTTCAGCGACTTCCATCATCTAAGCTCCTTTTTTACAAATAAAATCGCCTTTTTTTTGCCCTAATTCTAATTTTTGCTCAAAAGACCGGAAAGTTTTTTAAAAAAAATTTTTTTATTTCATTCCTTTACTGTACATTCGCTTTTTAAGAAAAAATACGGCAATGTTGTTCAAAAATAAGAAAAATAACGATAAAAACTACCGTTTTGCTGACCTGCGTGCATACGGAAACACGGAATGGCTTGCCGACGGTAAAAAAAAGTACCGAACGGTATTCGAAAAAGATGAAACGACCTATATTTATGCCGAATTATCTTTCTACAATCGCCTCTTTGATTCGGAAGATTGGACGGCGCAGGTCGTTTTGAAGTGTTTTTCCGTCAAAGCAAGCGGGCAAGACAGAGAACTTATTTGCACAATTGATGTCAGTCCCAAAATTTCAAAAGATGATGTTTTGGTCTACATTCGAGAGGGTTGGGGAAATCGGCGACCGGGCGAATTTTGGGCTAAAGGTGATTATATGTGGGAAGCCTTCATTGACAACGAATTAGTCGGAACGCGAACTTTTTATATTGAAAACGGCGGCGTAGTTACAAGCGAAACAAATCATTATTTTGACTTGCAATCCGTGAAACTTTTTGAAGCCGGAAACAGCGGAATGCCCCTGCAAGACCGCTATTATTACACAAATTTTGATGCTAAAGAAACAAGATTTATTTGGGTCGAAATGAATATTCGCAACTTGCAAACCTCCGATTGGTATTGCGAACTGCAATTTTTATTTCAAAATGAGCACGGTCAATTAAAAGGTCGCTCCGTCGAATTTCGCCGAATCAACGCAACCGATGAAAATACTCAAATTATTACGGGCTGGGGAGCGGACACAAAAGCCTCATGGTTTACCGGTTTTTATACCGTAGATATTATTTTTATGGACAAAAGAATTGCCGTTGTCCCTTTTCAAGTCTCCGATGAATTTGAATACGGCGTGCCGCCTTTATATGCCGGCAGTAATTATGCAGAAAAAAAACCTTATGAAGTTAATCAATCCGAAGAACGCGATGAACCTATTGAGGTAATTTTGGCGCAGTTGGATAAAATGACCGGTTTGAAAAATATTAAGCAAAAAATTGACGATTATACGCATTTTTTAAACTTTGTTAAGCTGCGTAAAGAAAACGGTTTTGAAGAAAAAGAAAAAGTTAACCTCAATGCCGTTTTCACGGGCAACCCCGGAACCGGCAAAACAACCGTTGCGCGTTTGCTTGCAAAACTCTATCACAAGCTCGGTTTTCTCTCCAAAGGTAAAGTCCTCGAAGTTACCCGAGCCGAACTTGTCGGGCAATATATCGGTCAAACTGCCCCGAAAGTAAAAGAAATGATTGAAAAAGCGCGCGGAGGTGTGCTTTTTATTGACGAAGCTTATTCGCTCATCAGAAGCAATGACGACAGCAAAGATTACGGGCACGAAGTTGTCGAAACGCTCATTAAAGAACTTTCGGACGGAAAAGGCGACCTCGCCGTCATTGTTGCGGGATACCCGAAAGAAATGAAAACTTTTTTGGATACTAACCCCGGTTTTCGCTCCCGATTTAATCTTTTTTATGAATTTGCGGATTATTCCCCGCAAGAATTGATGCAGATAGCCGATACTTTTTGCAAAGAAATGGACTTGCAATTTTCCGAAACTGCTTGGAAAAAATTCAGAAAAATAGTCATCACGGAATTTCGGAAACGCGATAAAACTTTCGGAAATGCACGCCGAGTGCATCAGTTGCTCATTGAATTGAAAATGAACCTTGCCGTTCGTATCATGCAACAACTCGAACCCGAAAGAATGGAAAAAATTGAGTTGATGACGATAACCGAACCGGATATTAACAGACTTTTGATAAAAATTAACAAAGAAAAGCCGCTTATAGGCATTGACGACGACGCACTTGCCGAAGCGATGCAAGAACTCAACGAAATGACCGGCTTAACGGAAGTGAAAAGGCAAATTCGTGAATTGGTCAGTTTGGTGAGATTTTACGCTGAAACTAATCGCGATATTCTCAATCAATTTTCCCTTCACACCGTTTTTCGCGGCAACCCCGGCACGGGCAAAACGACCGTCGCAAGATTGCTTGCGCGTATATACCGCGCCTTAGGTATTCTCGAACGAGGACACATCGTCGAAACTGACCGTGAAGGACTTGTAGCGGGCTTTATCGGGCAAACTGCGATTAAAACTAAGGATAAAATTGATGAGGCTTTGGGCGGAATTTTGTTCATTGACGAGGCTTACGCCCTGAGCATTCCGAATACGCAATCGTGGGACTATGGCTCTGAGGCAATTGAAATTTTGCTCAAACAAATGGAAGACCGAAGGGGCGATTTTATTGTCATCGTTGCGGGTTATCCCGATAAAATGGACAAATTTATCGAATCTAATCCGGGGTTAAAATCTCGTTTTGACAAAACGATTAATTTTGAAGACTTTACGGCTGAACAACTCACGGAAATTGCCCTCACGATGCTGAAAAAAGAAAATCTTTTTCCCGACGAGCAATCCTTATTTTTCTTACAAAAAGAACTCAAAAGCCTTTTCGATTCACGTGACAAATATTTCGGAAATGCCCGAACCGTCAGAAAAATCGTCAAAGAAGTCGTCAGAAAGCAACATTTGCGCCTTGCACACCTTGCGCCCGAAGAACGAACCCCCGAATCTATGCAACATTTATCGCTCCGAGACCTCAAGGAGGTCAAATTTACGGACGAAGATGCCGCAAAGAGAAGAATCGGCTTTCGCTCAAGCGAAAATTAG
>JBPOJO010000772.1:0-3525 GCA_052033485.1 Bacteroidota bacterium
GGTGAAAAAAATCAGTGGATTTTGCGAATCGGCGACAAATTTCTCGAACACGCCCGAAAAGTCGTCGGAAATGCCCCTAACGTTGAAATTTTTGAATTTGATTTAGCTGATTCGCGGCAAACGGAAGCGGAAGTGAAAGCGGCAGACCTTGTCATTTCTTTGCTTCCCGCGCATTTGCATATAGAGGTAGCGAAAGCAGCAGTTCGTTTTCAAAAAAACATGGTAACTGCCTCTTATATTTCTGACAACATGGCAGCTCTTGATGAGAGTGCAAAAGCCGCAGGAATTTGCATTTTGAATGAAATCGGCTTAGACCCCGGCATTGACCATCTTTCGGCGCAAAAAATTATTGACCAATTAAAGGCTGAAAAGGCTGAAATTACAGGTTTTCTTTCCTTTTGCGGCGGCTTGGTGCACCCTGATTTTTGTCGTGAAAACCCTTGGAAATATAAATTTACTTGGAATCCGAGAAATGTCATTTTGGCAGGGCAAGGCACGGCAAAATACCTCGAAAACGCAAAAATTAAATACACTCCGTATCAAAGACTTTTCAAAACGAGTACAACATTGCCTTTTTCGGGCTTTCCTTATGGTTTTGAAGGTTATCCGAACCGCGATTCGCTTAAATATCGAGCGGCTTACGGCTTGGAAAATGTCCAAACGATGATGCGCGGAACTATTAGGGCGGAAGGTTTTATGCGTGCTTGGCAAATTTTGGTGGATTTGGGATTGACTGATGACAGTTTTATTTGCGAAAACACAAAAGGACAAACTTACCGCACATGGACGGCTTCTTTTGTTCCCGACAGCCCTGCCGGAACACTCGAAGAACGAATTGCCGCTTTGACAGGTTTGAAAGCGGAAGACGCTGCGATGAAAAGTTTTTTGTGGACGGGTTTGCTTTCTGACGAATTAATAAGCCTCGAAAACGCAACGCCGGCACAGATTTTACAAAATTTATTGGAAAAAAAATTCTTTTTGGAAGAAAAAGATAAGGATTTGGTTTTGATGCAACATCAATTTTTCTATACGAAAAATCAAAAAAATTACAAAATTATCTCATCTCTTGTCGTTACGGGCGATGACCAAATTTATACTGCCATGGCGAAAACAGTCGGTTTGCCGCTTGCCATTGCCGTAAAAATGATTTTGACCGGTAAATTGACGCAAAAAGGAGTTATTCTCCCGCTTGCCAAAGAAATTTACGAGCCTGTTTTGAAAGAATTAGAAACTTTTAACATTCAATTTAAGGACACGGAAGAGGAAATTTGATATAAATTGTCCTAAAAAAGCCGAAATTTGTCGAAATTTCGGCTTTTTTTCTTTATTGCCAAGCGGCGAGAATTTCGTCCGCATGATTTTTTGAATGAACTTTTGCAATAATTTCTGCAATAAATCCATTTTCATCAATCAAAAAAGTAGTGCGAATCGTGCCGAAATACGTTTTACCGAAGTTTGTTTTTTCGCCCCAAGTACCGTAAAGTTTGTGTATTTCAAGTTCCGTATCCGCAATGAGCGAAAACGGAAGCCCTTTTTTGGCTATAAAATTTTGATGTTTGAGGCTGCTGTCGCTGCTGACACCGAGTATAACAATCCCATTTTCGTTTAATTTTTCAAAATTATCGCGCAAATTACAGGCTTGTGTCGTGCAGGTCGGCGTGCCGTCCTGAGGGTAGAAATACAGGGCGAGTTTTTTTCCTTTGAAATCGGAAAGCAAAACTTTTTCACCTTTTTCGTTCAATCCGCAGAATTGCGGAGCTTTATCGCCTTTTTTGAGGGTCATTTTTTGATTATTTATGATGCCAAAAAAATAAAACAGACGGAATAAACGGTCTGATTTTGTTTTTTAATTGTTGAAAAATACTAATTTTCGGTGCAGGAACTTCTTGCAGTCGAATAAACGTTTGCCTTAATTCTTCATAAACTTCGGGCAACATTCGAACTTCTTGTCGCGCAACCCGAATTTTTTCTTTCGGAAAAATCATTAAATTTTCATAATTTCCGTCGTGTTTATGTGTGGCATTTTTTTCGATTCCGATGTGTTTGCTCACGGAGTATTTCGGATAAAGGCTTAATTTATCATTCAAAATCGCGACGGCGTGCCATCTGACAGACCATGAACTCACTTTTCCGTCTACAAAGGATTGCAACAGACGACTGAAATTGAAAGCACCGTGCAAGTTAAATTCATTTAAAAGATTGCGCTCTTCTAATTTTTTTTGCAAAAGAATTCCGTCCGTTTCAAAAAGTTGCCACCTGTCGCGCCACGTTGCCCACCCCCAACAATCGGGAACGGGATAAAAAAAAGTTTCCGGAACGATGTCTGAATTGGCAAAATAATTACACGCGCCGACACTGAGAACTTTATCGTCGTTTTCATAGACTTTCAAAGAATCATTCATAAAATCGAGAAAAAATGGCGAAAGTTCCAAGTCGTCCTCCAAAACAATAACTTTTGAATATGCTTGCAGCACCTCACTGACCCCCGAAATGATAGAATTTGCTAATCCCAAGTTTTTTTCTCGCTCAATGATGCGAATACTTTTCGCGCCCGAAATTTCTCTTGCCGTTTTTCTTGTCGCCTCAATTCTTGTCGTTTCTTCTTCGCCGGCATTTTCGCGTTTGCCGTCTGCAAAAATTATCAAATCTGACTGCGCAAAGAGCTTATTTTTTGATAAACTTTCAATCGTTTGAGCCAAATAAGTGGGGCGATTGTAAATAAAAAGCACAATCGGAGCAGTATCCATAGTTGAATTTTTATGCAAAATTAATTTCTTCGCAAAAAAAATAAAAAAAACTGTGTTTTAAAAACTATTTTTTTTTAAATTGCTTATATTTGCATTTGCCGCGTTTGGAAAGGGCAAAAATGAGTGCGCGAAAAAGTTAATTTTTGGCAAAACGCGCTCCGATTTCGGTTTCTGAAACTCAATGAAGATTGAAAAAATATGGTGAAAATAATTTTTGTATTATCGGCTTTTTTGTTGTTCGGCATTTCAAATTTGTATGCACAAACAACGGCGCATGACGACGGTTTTCTCCCGAAAATTGAAAAAGGACCTGTCGGCATGATTGTCTATTCCTTGCTCGGGCTGATTGTTCTTGCAATAGCTTTTAAAATGATTGATTTTCTTACACCCGGAAATCTTGCCAAACAAATAGCGGAAGAAAAAAATCTTGCTTTGGCGGTGGTTATTGCGGGCACAATGCTTGGCATTAGCATTATTATAGCGTCGGCGATTATTTAAAAGCCGTTTTTAAGTGAATTGGTGCATTTTTTTATACATTTGCGTCACATTTTAGTACGTTTGCGTCGCATTTTTGTACTTGTAATTTTGTTTTGTAAATTTTTTTATCGAATTTGCATTGTGCACCGCAGGCTTTAGTCTGTGTATTGTGTACCGTATGCTTTAGCCTGTGAATCTTAAAACCTTGTGTATAAGCACAATAGACTATTTGAATTTCATTAGTTTTAAAGAATTTTTAACATAATTTTTGAATTGTGAATATTATTATTCCGATGGCGGG
>JBPOJO010000486.1:0-1558 GCA_052033485.1 Bacteroidota bacterium
TGTTGTGAAATCCTTAGACCTCACGGTGCTGCATTATTTTATTTTTGAGAAAATATTTGGTATTCAGGGCAAGCAACAACGAAGTGCGGAGGAAATTTCTTTTGAAAGAAGTTTTGCTAAATGTGCACAGGAAGCCATTAAAGGTAAATATGCTTTTATTGTCAATGAAGTGCTAATGTCTGAAGTTTTAGAGATTTGCAAAACGGGATATACCATGCCTCAAAAGTCGACCTATTTTTATCCCAAAGCAGTCTGCGGACTCGTTTTTGGAAGCATTTGGTAAATTTTTTAATTTTAACTTACCGCTAAAAATTAAAATCTATGGCAGAACAATTGGTTGAAAATGAACGAGTTACTATCAATTCTTACCATAATCAAGTGGTGGGAAAATTGATTATTTTTTGCGCTCCTTCGGGCTCAGGTAAAACAACTTTGGTGAAACATTTGCTATCAAAATTTGAAAAAAAAATGGCATTTTCGGTTTCCGCCACTACACGAGAGCCCCGCGAAGGCGAAATAAATGGGCTGCATTACCATTTTTTGAGCCGTGAAACATTTGAAAAAATGGTCGAAGATGATTGTTTTGTGGAATTTGAAGAAGTCTATACAGGAACTTACTACGGAACACTAAAAGCAGAACTCGAAAGGCTCTGGGCTGAGGAAAAAATCGTTCTTTTTGATGTAGACGTAAAAGGAGGGCTGCGCCTGAAAAATATCTTTGGAAGTGCAGCTCTTTCTATTTTTGTGAAAGTGCCCAATTTAGATGTTTTAGAAAAAAGACTCATTGCTCGCGAAACCGAAAATGCTAAAAGCATTGAAAAAAGAATGGCTAAAGCCGCTTTCGAGCTAAGTTTTGAAAAAGATTTTGATTGTGTGGTGCTAAATGATAGTTTAGAAACTGCGTGCAATGAAACTGAAAATTTAGTAATGAAATTTTTAGAGGCGTAGATTTTGGATTTTAACCATATATTTAGCTAAATTGCGCGTCAAATACTTTTTTTATTAACAGTCTATATCTAAAATTTACATCATGAGCCCTGAGGTTGCTGTCAAATGGGAAACCATTAAAACGTATAAAGAAATTCTCTTCGAATTGCATGAAGGAATAGGAAAAATTACCATCAATCGCCCTCACGTTCGCAATGCTTTCACGCCGCTGACAGTAATGGAAATGATTGATGCCATGACGATTGCGCGCTATCACGACGGAATTGGCGTGATAGTGCTCACGGGGGCTGGTGATGAAGCCTTTTGTAGTGGAGGAGACCAGAAAGTTCGTGGACATGGCGGCTATGTCGGTGATGACGGCGTGCCACGTTTGAACGTTTTGGATTTGCAAAAGCTCATTCGCTCTATTCCTAAGCCCGTCATCGCTATGGTCGCAGGTTGGGCAATGGGGGGCGGGCATGTGTTGCATGTCGTTTGCGACCTTACAATAGCAGCGGAAAATGCTAAATTTGGACAAACAGGTCCCAAAGTGGGCAGTTTCGACGGCGGTTTTGGGGCTTCTTACCTCGCTCGCATCGTGGGACAAAAAAAGGCTCGCGAAATTTGGTTT
>JBPOJO010000610.1:0-2219 GCA_052033485.1 Bacteroidota bacterium
AATCACGGTCATTTTTTGTAAAATTGATACCCGAACGCCAAAAAATCATATCCGAATAGGGTCCGTATTCCGATAAAAAATTGACGGTGAGGTTATCGGGCATATAATTCGGAAAATGATAAACAAAAGACAAAGTTAAACGTCTTTTCGTTTTGTTTAATAGCTCTTCTGCGACCTCCGTTAATTTTTCAGGCAAAAACTGCGGCGCAATATAAAAATCCTTCCCCTGCGGTTGAAAAATCAATTTGAATTTGAGCAATAAAGACAGCCATTCACGGCTCTTTGCGGTGGAAACGCTGACTTTCTCTTCCTTTTTTTGAAATTTTGCTAAGAACGATAGAATACTTTGCAGTATTTTATTGTCGTTTTCCTTTGGTTTTTCCTGTTGCCTTTTCTTTTCGTCTTGCAATAAATCCGCAATTTCCTCTTCTTTGAATTTCCCGTTTTTTTTGTACAAGCTGACATTCAATATCCCGTAAGCAATGCTGACGAGATATTCGGGATTGATATAAACCGTATTGCGCAAATCGGTAAACTTTTCCGACGAGCTGATTTCACTATCTTTATTGTTTTTGCTACCGAACCACAAAACGATGCCTCTTTCATGCAAAACTGAGAGCAGTAGCTCTTCGCTGCCTTCATCAATACATTTGTCATCATCCTTGTCTTTTTCCGCACAAATAGCTTTAAAGTCCTGCAATGATATTTCATTAGTGCCTTCTTTTTTTCGGTCTTCAATTTTCTTAATGACGTTGTTGTAAGTAACAGGTTCTTCATTGCCCAAATGCGGTAAATTTTCGAGTTTTTGAGCGATATACTTCTTCAAATTTACCAATCCCTCGTCGGTGGCTGCGCAAAAATCAATTTCATCGAGTTTTTCCCGATATTCTTTCGGAAAAGTCTCCCTTAGCGTGCATTTGTCCGTATGCGTGCGGACGACGAGCAATTCTTGTTTTTTGCCTGTAAGCAGTTCGATATTTTCCAACCATTGTGCGACTTTTCGGGTAACTTCTTTATCGTCGGGCTGCCCTTGTTTTTTTTGGTATGTGCTGACATCGTGCAGCGTATAAGCAAGGATATAAAAGGCATTTTCGCTGAAAAAAAACTGATGCGTCGCATAAAAAAGTTCCTGACCACCGAAATCAAAACCTCTGACTTGAAGCGTATCCGTTTTTTTGTACTCGGGCAGATGCGCTTTATTCAGCTCAAAAAAGCGGATACCGTGCGTATATACTTCATTTTTGTTAAAGGGTTCATAGCACAAACGCCTTGTCATTGAAGTTTTGCCGACCCTGCCGTTGCCGACCAAAATCAATTTTACTCGTGTATTAGGGGCAGTTCCTTTGTGAATTTCTTTAAAAAACGCCCGCACCAAATCCCAAACATTTTTCTCTTCTCCGTCCCAAATTTCTTTGCCAAAGTTTTGAATCTTGTTTTTGTAAAGATAGAGCAATTTTAAGGAAGGAAGCCCAAGGAGCTGCTCATCATTCAGTTCAAAGTTTGTGAGTTCGTTTTCTGCTAAATGCAGGGTTTCCAATTTTTCAAAAGTCTCTGAAAATGAAAATACCTTTAATTTGCTCTTGTAAATGTACAAATGTTCAAGATTAGGAAAGCGGTCTGCCGGGAAATTCGGCAAAGAAAAACCATTTTTATGATAGCTCAACTCCAATACACGCAAAGACGGCAAAGCAAAGTCGGGAAATTTTATCTCCTCAAAATTGCCGTAGGATAAATCCAAAAACTCAATTTCTTTCGCAAGCACAAGTTTCCAAATCTCGTCCCAAGCGGGCAAGGTTTGTTTGGTAAATGATAAATGTTTCGTTTCGTCAATCGGGCGTATCATTTTCAAATCGCTGAGTTTTCAACATCGGTAATTCAGGGTGCAAATAAATAAATTTTATTGAAGTTTCCAAAAATTACAAAAACTCTCGCCGTTGCTTGTGTCTTCACAAGCGACACAAACCTCACCAATGACTCCGCAGTTGCTTGTGTCCTCACAAGCGACACAAGACCACCAATGACGATGTCGTTTGTGAGGACACAAACAACGGCGACACAAACCCACCAATGACGATGTCGCTTGTGAGGACACAAACAACGGCGACACAAACCCACCAATGACGATGTCGTTTGTGAGGACACAAACAACGGCAACACAAACCCACCAATGACGATGTCGTTTGTGAGGACACAAACAACGGCAACACAAACCCACCAAT
>JBPOJO010000487.1:0-3803 GCA_052033485.1 Bacteroidota bacterium
TTTTTTTTACTCACAATCTCACCCCGATAAGCATAATATCATCGGTTTGCGGATTTCCCCGCGACCATTCTGTCAGCTCGTTTTGTAATATTTTCTTTTGTTCGGACATCGGCAAAGCAGACAAAGCGGCAAGTTTTTGCTTGAAACGCACCGAACCGTATTTTTTGGCATTCAACGTGTCCGTTGAACCGCCGAATTGGTCTTTAAAACCGTCAGTGTAAATGTAAAAACAATCGTCATCATGGTACTCAAAACGATGTTTTTTGTAAATTTTGCTCACTCGCCCCGCCAAAATGCCGTCAATGGAATAATTTTCTCCCTCCAACTCAAATCGTTTTTCCCCTCTGAAAATCAACAAATCGTGATGTGCACCCGCAAACTCCAAAATTTTATTTTGTTCATCAATGCACACAATTGACGTGTCCATGCCGTCGCGAATCAACTCATTGACCGCAAAATGCAAACTCCTGTACATTAATTCGTCGACTTCTTTCAAAATTTTATCCGGCGAAGTAGTGTGCGCACCTCTGATGATTTCGTTAAAATGATTATTCGCTATCAAAGTCATGAACGCGCCCGAAACGCCGTGTCCCGTACAATCCGCCCCGCAAATAATTTTTTTGCCGCCCTCTTCTCCGAACCAATAAAAATCGCCGCTGACAATATCTTTCGGACGAAAAAACACAAAACTGTCCTTAAAAAAATTTGCCTGCGTGCTGAAATCGCCCAAAATAGCATCTTGTATGCGTTTCGCGTAACCGATGCTCGATTGCATCTTTTTAAGTGTGCTTTCGAGCGATTCCGAAACGGATTGCGCCTTTTCCTTTTCGGATTTCATTTCGCCGATTAACTTTTCGTATTCTCCCGTAACCTTTTCTAAATAAGCCGCCAAGCCTGTTTTTTCATTGAAAAAACGGTTCGCCTTAAATTCCGTCAGGGCATATTCCTTTTCAATTTTCTTTAAGGCTTTCAAAAGCTCTTGCCTTTCCGATTCGTCGGTGCAGTTATTCAAAAATTTGAAAAGAAGCGCAAATGATTCTTTCATGTAAAAACGAGCGATAATTATTTTTCGGAAATCGCCAAAACAGAAATTGTTTCATTGTGAAAATCGCATGAAAACCCCTTTTTTGCACCAATTTCGCCGTATGTGAACAAACCCGTAAGCGGTGCGTTCCAAATATTTCTGATACCCGAATTTTCTTGCTCAATTAAGGGACCGAGCGACAAATGCCGCGCCTTGCAAGAGTAAATGAAAATACAATCCGGATTGATTTCTTCTTTCAAACTCGCCACTTCCGCGACGGACGAATCGATAATATCCATATCCGGCGGCACGGAAAAACGCACTTTTGCCCCCTGAGGAACACTCCCTGCAAAAACAAGGCTGTTGTCCGGCAAGGCAAGCAAACAAGCACGAATCACACTCGAACCGTCAGGGCGATACACGTGAAACGGGTATTGCGCGCCGATAGTTGAAATTAATTCGGCAGCAGTCATATTTTTCGGAAGGTTAAAATTCTCAATAATGACCTCAATCGCGGGTTGATTGTCAATATCCCAAACGACATTTCCGACGGATTTTGTAACGGTTTTTTCAATGCCGACTGCTTTCCAACCGCTCGACGCAAGTCCTCTGCAATTCATTTTTTCCAAATCCCAAGCTAAAATCGCAACCCCGTTTTTAACCATTTTTCCGTTGCCGTAAGCCCACGTTTCTTTCATGCGAAAATCATCACCCGCAAGTCCGCCGAAAAGCGGAATGTCATTTCCGACCGCTTGCACACCGCGCACAATCGCTTCTCCGTCGTTCATTAATCCGCCGGAATGTATCATCAAAGCAGGATTGGGGAAACGTTGCAATATTTCTTCTGCCATACGTTTGCCCAAATCATAAAAACTTTCGTCTTCACGCTTTTCTTCGGCAATAATGCAAAAGTTTTCGGGGTTCGTTTCCAAAAGCATTGCGACTGCCGATTGTTCAATCACTTCATCATTAAACATTTCGCCCGAACTTGTGATGCCGAAAAGAGGGAGTTTTAAGTCCTCAAACATTGTTACAATGTTTTCAATTTCGGAAAAAACGGAGGCAAAAAGTATCACGACATTCGGCTTAAAACCGTCGGCAGTTGCTTTGGCATATTCGGCGGCAAACTCACTTTTAGTTTCGCCTTTAATGGGCTTTGCTTTCATAAAAAATTGTTTTTTAGGGCTTTTTTGCAAATTATTAGGTTTTTTAATAAAAAGCAAAAAACAGACCAAGTTTTCGACGAATTTTTTTCAATGCAAAACAGCAACCGACTTCAAAGCATTATTCAAAGCAATTTTAACGGAGTGAAATTCCTTGAACAGATTTTTTGTTGAAAAAACATTTCTGCAAACTGAATTTCTTCTTATTTTTGCCCTGCATAATTGCGTAAATGTAAGTTTTGCAAAACCTGCATTTGCGAAAGTGAAAAAACTTACAAAATACAAAAATTTGACCATCAACCCTAAACACCTTGATATGCAAATCATTGACGGAAAACATACTTCCGAAGTCATTAAAGGAGAAATAAAAGAAAAGGCACTTTTATTTGCCCAAAAAAGCGGCAGAAAACCGCATTTAGCCGCTGTTTTGGTCGGCAACAACGGCGCGAGCATGACGTATGTCGGTGCCAAAATCAAAGCTTGCGAAGAAGTCGGATTTCTGTCAAGTCTTGTTCAACTGCCCGAAAATATTTCGGAAAATGAACTTCTCGTTGAAATTGAAAAACTCAATCAAAATCCCGAACTCGACGGCTACATTGTGCAACTCCCTTTGCCTAAACACATTAGCGAAACTGCGGTTACGCTTGCGGTTGCGCCCGAAAAAGATGTTGACGGTTTTCACCCAAGCAATTTGGGAAAAATGATGCTTGGATTGCCCTCATTTTTGCCTGCAACACCTTACGGCATCACGATGCTTTTGGCGCATTACAACATTCCGACGAGCGGAAAAAAGTGTTTGATAATCGGCAGGAGCATGATTGTCGGAACGCCGCTCGCGCTTTTGCTTTCGCGCAACGCCCCCTTCGGCAATGCGACGGTAACGCTTGCGCACAGCAAAACTGACAATCTCCCTGCGCTTGCGCGTGAGGCGGATATCATCGTTGCGGCACTCGGCAAGCCCGAATTTTTGACGGGAGAGATGGTGAAAGAGGGGGCGGTTGTGATTGATGTGGGCATCACGCGCGTACCCGATGTGAGCAAAAAAAGCGGTTTTTCCATCAAAGGGGACGTAAATTTTGCCGAAGTTTCGCCGAAATGCAGTTTTATCACACCTGTTCCGGGGGGAGTCGGACCGATGACGATTGTTGCACTTTTACAAAATACCATGCTTGCTGCGGAGAGAAATTTTCGTTAATTTCAGCAGCAGCAAACATGAAAACCTGCGCGAAGGCGTAAAAGAGGCAGCATGGCTATGTGTTATGCTGTCTTTTTTTTAAAAATTCGTAACTTTTTAGCCGGTTTGCCGAGAATGCAGCGCGAGCTTTAGCTTGCGACCTGATATTAGCTTGTTGCATGATACCTTCCTCCCAATTCGCAAGCTAAAGCTCGCGGTACACCCCGCTAAACAATTACAAAAATTCGTTAAAATCAGCGCACTGTCTTTTATTTTAATTTTTTTTATTTAACATTGTCCATTCAAAAAACAAAAAAATTTATGCCTAACTCAAATATCCAAAAAGCACTTTCTCATCTCGAAGAGGCGTATTATGCGGGTTATTTTGCCGAAATGGACTTGGTGGAAATGCCGAAGCATTTGAAACCTATTTATGCGCAAC
>JBPOJO010000530.1:0-3324 GCA_052033485.1 Bacteroidota bacterium
CAAACCGGCTAAATAATTACCAATTTTTTACATTAAATTTAATTGCTCATGCAAATCACAGAAGTTTTTACGGAAGGAAAAAAGAAAAATCCGGAACTCAATGAGGACGATTATTTTTTTTCGGAAAATTATGCCGCCGTTTTCGACGGTTCAACTGCCAAAACAAAAAAATTATATCGGGGGAAAACGACCGGAAAAAATGCCTCAGAAGTTTTGAAATCAGCACTTTCCGAAGCCGACGCAAATTGTTCGGAAACCGAATTGACAAATATTTTTAATGCTGCTTTGCAAAAATTTTATGAAGAGGAAAAAATATCGGCATTAGTGCGCGAGAATCCGCACGAGCGTTGTGCCGCTTCGATAGTACTCTTTAGCCAAAAAAGACGTGAAATTTATTTTTGGGGCGACTGTTCGGCACTTGTCGGAGAAAATGTCTATTTTTGGGAGAAAAAAATTGACACAGTTTTAGCTGAAATGCGTTCCGTTATCCTTGAAATTGCCCTTGCCGAAGGGCAAAATATTGATTCTTTGCGCGAAAATGATTTGGGAAGAGCGTATATTCAGCCGATAATTATTAAAGGTGCAATGTTTCAAAATGCGGAAGAAAATCGTTTTTCTCCTTATTATTATGAAAAAATTGACGGTTTCGGTGCTGCGATACCGCAAAAAATTGTCGTGCCGGAGAATGTTGCTCAAATTGTACTTGCATCTGACGGCTATCCGAAAGTGTTGGCAAGTTTGGAACAGAGTGAAAAATATTTAAGGGAAATTATTGCCGACGACCCGCTTTTATTCCGAAAATTTAAAGCCACAAAAGCCGTTCTTGCCGGGCAAAATTCTTTCGATGACCGCACATATTTGCGTTTTATTTGTTAATTGAATGGTAATTCCCCCCTAAGGATTTCAAAAAAACTTAGGGGAAAATTTCCTCAGTTTTCATTTTTTTCTTCCGCAATTTCATTTTTTTCGTCAATAAGCCTTTTTAAATGCGCTTCCATTGCCGAAATTCTTTTGCTTTGTTGCCTTCCTTTCACAAAAATCATGGCAAAACATAAAATTAATAAAAGTAAAAGCAACCATACATAAAATTCAAACTCGGAGCGAATATTCTCCTCTGTTTTTTTGAGGTTTTCTTGCGCAATTTGTGCGGATTTTTCGGATTCTAACTTTAACGCTAAGACTTGCATTCTTAAAAGTGCCATGCTGTCAATCGGGGGCGTGTGCAAATCGGCAGGTTGATAGGAAAAATTGCTCAAAAGACTGTTGACGGTCGTTTTGAAACTCAAATAGGCTTCTTCCGAGAGCCTTTTTTTGCGCCCTTTTTCTAATTGTGTGAAGATTTCTTCCGCTAATTCATTTGCCGTAATATTTTTTTCGGAGGCTTTTACACGCCATTTTTCCAACAATTCTCGCGATTTATCGGGCAAATCTTTGATATTTTTCTCTGTCAAAATGGGATAACAACCGGTGTAATCGTGTTTTTTTTGTGCATCTTTGCTTAAATATTGTGCAGTTTTGCAAAAAATTTCACTTTTCAGCGCGGAGCGGTCTTGCGAATTTGCCGAAAGACAAAAACACAAAACAGTGATGAGAAAAGTCAATAAAAAAAAGAATGTTTTATTTTTTAAAAGCATATTGATAGGCGAATTATGTCGTGTAAGCAAAAAATCGGGAAAATTTACAAAAATTATTTAATTTCTTGGCAAAGTTCGACCAAGATTCCGTTAGCGGATTTCGGGTGAATGAAACAAATCAGCTTATTATCAGCCCCTTTTTTGGGTGTTTCATTGAGCAAAATAAAGCCTTTTTCGCGCAAACGCATCATTTCCGCGTGAATATCGTCGACTTCAAATGCGATATGATGGATACCCTCGCCTTTTTTTTCAACAAATTTTGCAATCGCACTTTCGGGAGAGTTTGCTTCGAGAAACTCAATTTTTGATTCCCCAACCTTAAAAAATGAAACGGCTACGTTTTCCGACGCGACGGTTTCAAGTTTGTAGGGTTCTTCTTCAAAAATTTTAGCGTAAAGTTCATTAACTTCTTTGATATTTTTGACGGCAATGCCGATGTGTTCAACGCGAATAAACATGGTGAATGAATTGATTTTAGTAGAATTGACATTCGGCGCAAATTAAGTTAAACTTTTCGTTTTAAAAAAATTTTTGCCGGCATTTTTAATCTTCAAAAAAGAAATGTTACTTGCAAAAAAAATTAGCCTCAAAATAATCCGGAGTATAACAATCAAAAAAGCAAACAAAATGGCAAAATTTAGCTTTCAAAATCATATTTTTTCGCCCGAAGAATTGATATATTATAAGGCTAAGAATGAATTTGAAGAAAAAATAAAGATTTTCGCAGCAGAGTGGCTTTCGGACAAAGAAATTTTTGAAATGCAAACCTCCGGTTCGACAGGCGTGCCGAAAAAAATGCAATTTTCAAGGCAAGAATTGACAGAAAGTGCAAAGGCGACCTTGCAATTTTTTAAGATTCAGGCGGGAGAAAATTTGCTTTTGTGTTTAAATCCTGATTTTGTTGCCGGCAAAATGATGCTTGTCAGGGCATTAGTCGGCGATTGTGTGTTGATTTGTTTGCCGCCTTCCGATAATCCCTTCCGCAATTTTAGGCTGCAAAGTGAAGTTTCTTTGGCAGCTTTTGTGCCTTTGCAAATGGCTGCAATTTTGGAAGAATGTAGGGAAAATGAATTAAATTTGTTAAAAAATATTATTTTGGGCGGCGCGCCGGTGTCTTCGGTTTTGGAAACTAAAATTAAAAAAATGTCAACGCAGGTTTATCAAACTTTCGGCATGACTGAAACTTTAACACATTTCGCGCTCCGTGCCCTGAACGGCTCAAATCACGAAAGTTTTTACCGCGTTTTGCCCCACGCTGAAGTTTCGCTGTACAAGGGTAATTTATTGAAAATCAACATTTTCGGAAAAGAAATTTTAACAAACGACATGGCTGAAATACTTGCCGAAAATGCTTTTCGTTGGCTCGGAAGAGCTGATTTTGTCATTAACAGCGGCGGTTACAAAATATTTGCGGAAAAAAACGAAGCTCTGCTCGCCGAATTTTTGGCAAAAAAATCTATTAATAATGTCTTTGTCTTTCTCGGCATTCCGGACGAAAAGTTAGGTGAAAAATGTGTTTTAGTTTTTGAAAATTTAAAGGATTGCGACAATGTTGGATTTGTTAATTTTATGCAAAATAATTTTTATCAATATGAAGTGCCGAAAAAAATTTATTCCGTAGATATTTTTCCGAGAACAGGAAGCGGAAAAATTGACAGAAACGCATTAAAAAAAATGGTAAATGTGTGCC
>JBPOJO010000520.1:0-4225 GCA_052033485.1 Bacteroidota bacterium
AAAAAGAAGAAGAACGGAGACAAAAAGAAGAAGCGGAAGCAAAAGCAGAAGATGAGCGAAGACAAAAAGAAGAAGCGGAGAAAAAAGCTTCCGTGCTTATTTTACGCTTAACATCTGCCGTAAAAAAACTTTTCCTGACCGGCGAAACTCATGAAAGTATCGCTGAAACACTCGGAATTTCTGTTGAGGAAGTGAAAAATATCTTGGCGGAAGACGAACATGATTTCCGGCGAAAATTATAACTGTTTAGTCGGCTTGCAAAGCATTGTTTCGCGAGCTATCAGCTTTCGACATACTCAACTAAACAGTTACGCCTGATTCAATTTGCTGCGCCCCACCCGCGAATAAATTTTATACTTAAAAATCTAAAACGGAATGTAGCCTTTAGGCTGCGAAAACGGCGGTTTTTGTGTTCAGTTTTCACCCCAAAACACCCTAAGGACGTTTTGCATTTCGTTTTAGTTGAAAATTTAATTTGACAAACTTCGGAAAGGTCTAACGAAAATGAAAAGTCAAACCGATTTGTCCAAAAATCATGTCCGTTCTCGAATATTTGATGCCCATAACGGCTGCATTGACCGGCTCAAGCGTGCCGCTGTTGCCCTGTACAAAACGAATATCCCAATTTGCCGTCGATTCTTTGTCGAAATATCGCGCCTCTCCGCCTTGCAAAAAAATTACTTTTGCGTCAAGAGATACATTTTCACTCAAACTAAACATCAATCCCCCGCCGTAACCGTAACTGAACGCCCAATCCGCCAAGTTTGTGCGCGAAGTGATTATGTTACTCTCGTTCGTGTTGTTATTATTGTTGTTGTTGTTGTAATAGGAATTATTCGTCAAATCTTCAATCGTCGTGCGCGTGTAAAGATTTTTGAAGCCGACAAGCCCGTCTACATAAGGCTGCACATATTTCAAAGGTGCTTTCAAACGCATAACAAGATGCCCGTTGAGAAGATTATTCGTGTTTGAAATTTTAAAATTCATCGGAATTGTGCCGATAACTTGACCGTTTGCGACAATTTGAGCATCTAAATTCCTCCGGTAGGAACGGTAGCCGTAAACCTGATAGCCGAAATCAAAACCGACAAAAAGAGGTGAATTTTTGAATATCGGGAAAAGTGCGTTGATATTTAAGCCCGCACCGACAGCATCGGTATTTTGCCGAAAATCATTGTACGGAAAACCGAGCGTAAAACTCACGCCGCAATGCGTTTGCGCAAACGTGCGCTCAGACGCAAAGGTGAGTAAGATGATGAGAAGAGCAAGAAAATTTTTCATAATTTGCTTTTTTTCTCCTTACGCAAATTAAAATACCGATGTTGCAACTAAATTAAATTTCTTTTCGGATTCCGGTGAAATTGCAGCCTGTTTTTTTGCTTTTTTCCGAAAAAAGACGAACTTTGCTTTTTGTTTCAAACTACTTTTCGGCAGTTTTTTCATGGAAAAAATTATCATTTTGGATTTCGGTTCTCAATACACGCAACTGATTGCGCGTAGAGTTCGCGAACAAAACGTTTATTGCGAAATTCACCCATATTGGCACATTCCGACGCTTGACGAAACCGTGAAAGGGCTGATTTTATCGGGAAGTCCCTTTTCCGTGCATCAGGAGAACGCGCCGATGCCCGATTTGCAACAATTTCGCGGGAAAATTCCCTTACTCGGGATTTGCTACGGTGCGCAACTCCTTGTGCATCAAAACGGCGGCAAAGTTGTTCGCTCGCAGATTCGGGAATACGGGCGCGCTTTTTTGAAAGTTGCCGAAACGAACGAACTGATAAACGAAGCGGCTGATGCCTCACAAGTTTGGATGTCGCACGGGGACAGCATTACGGAAATGCCGAAGGGTTTTGAGCTTATCGCAACAACGGAAAACATTCCGGTTGCGGCTTTTCAAATCAAAAATGAAAAAACTTACGGTTTGCAATTTCACCCCGAAGTAACCCATTCGGCGAGCGGTTCGGCAATTTTAGGCAATTTTCTTCGCACGGTTTGCGGCTGCAAAGGCGCGTGGACGGCAAATTCGTTCATTGACGAAACAACAGAAAATCTTAAAAAACAATTAGGCAATGATAAAATTGTTTTGGCTCTCTCGGGCGGCGTAGATTCTTCCGTCGCGGCAATCCTTTTGCATCGTGCCGCGGGCGAAAAATTGTATTGTATTTTTGTCGACAACGGGCTTCTGCGCAAAGACGAATACGCGCAAGTTTTGAAAATTTACGAGGGCTTAGGCTTAAATGTCAAGGGAGTAGATGCAAAAGAGCGTTTTTATTCGCAGTTGTCGGGTGTTTCTGACCCCGAACAGAAAAGAAAAATCATCGGCAGAGTTTTTATAGAAGTTTTTGATGAAGAAGCGCGTTTGATAAAAGATGTTAAATGGTTAGCACAAGGGACGATTTATCCCGACGTGATAGAATCCGTTTCTGTCAAAGGACCTTCCGCAACCATCAAATCGCATCACAATGTAGGCGGATTGCCCGAAAAAATGAATTTAAAAGTAGTCGAACCCTTGCGAACGCTTTTCAAAGATGAAGTTCGGCGTGTCGGGCGCGCACTCGGACTTTCCGAAAATATATTGCAGCGGCACCCTTTCCCGGGTCCGGGGTTAGCGATTCGGATTTTGGGCGACATTACGCCTCAAAAAGTGGCACTATTGCAAGAGGCGGACGATATTTACATCAATTTGTTGCGCAAACACAATCTTTACGGCGACGTTTGGCAGGCGGGCGCAATCCTTTTGCCGATAAACTCCGTCGGCGTGATGGGGGACGAGCGCACGTACGAGCAAGTTGTTGCGTTGCGTGCGGTAGGCAGCACGGACGGCATGACGGCGGATTGGTCGCATTTGCCTTATCAATTTTTGGCTGAAGTGTCGAACGAAATCATCAATCGCGTAAAAGGCATTAATCGTGTGGTATATGACATTTCGTCAAAACCGCCCGCAACGATTGAATGGGAATAATATTTTTACCGCAAAGTTCTACTTTTAAGCAAGTTACACCCTAAGGGTTTTTGAAACCATTAGGGACTAACTTGTTTAAAGGTAGAACTTTTCCTTTTACCGTAAGCATTTTTCTTGCTGTTTTGTGAATTATGTGCTCTGACAACATGCGTTTGCGGCGGCAATTCAGTCTAAAAATTTGCATTTTTCGGCTATATCGGTTCGCGTTGCGGAAAAATTCAGTTCGGGCTTCGGAACGCCGAGATATAAAAAACCGAGCAGAAAATCTTGTTCGCGCAATGCAAATTCGGAGCGAATCTCTTCATTTTCGGTAAATTCTCCCGTCGCCCAAAAAACGCCTGCGGAATATACGGAGGCGGTCAGAAGCATATTTTGAACGGCACAGGCAACGGCTTCTATTTCTTCCTGTCGGGGGATTTTCGGATTTTTACCGGATTGACAAACGACCGCAATAATGTGTGAGGAGCTTTCGGCGCGTTCGAGGATTTTGTCAAACTTTTTTTCACTGAAATCAGCTTCCTTGGTCATTTGGCGGTACATATCGGCTTTGAAGCGGACAAAATTTTTCAAACTTTCACCTTTCAAAACATAAAAAAACCAAGGTTCTGTTTTGCCGTGTGTCGGTGCCCAAATTGCGGCAGCAAGAATTTCGCGGACGGTTTCTTCGGGCAATTTTTCTCCCGTAAATTGATGCGGATAAATTGTTCGGCGATTTTGAATGATTTGGGCAAGAATAGCTGTATTTTTCATCGTCATTGCAATTTTTTTTAGACAGTTTTTAACCGCAAAAAAGGCAATTTGTTTAAAAAAAAGCAAATTTTACCGCAACGCAGCCTGTCGTTTCTTACGAATGCAATAAAACCTAAAAATTTGCCGGCAAGAATTTGACTGAGGTATTTGGGAGAATCGTTCGTAAAATATTAGTTCTTTTTGTGCAATTATTTTCTGTATTTGATTGAACAAGGGCGGTGATAAAACATTGTTTATCAGTTGTTTGTTAGGAAACAAACACGCCAAAGCAAGCACAAGTTATTCTGTACAATTATACGGCAACCAAGCCTTGTACGATATTGATTTTTGATGAAAATTTCAAAAAGTTGGGTGAATATGATTTGCCCGATAATCGTTTTTTGGTCATTGACCATTTCGTCGCGCCCGACGGACTTTATATTTCAGAAAATCACCCCGAAAATCCCGAACTCAATGAAGATATTTTGCGCTTTAGGAAAATTTCATTTGATTTTGATGAAAAATAGTTTT
>JBPOJO010000663.1:0-2423 GCA_052033485.1 Bacteroidota bacterium
AAAACTATTTTTCATCAAAATCAAATGAAATTTTCCTAAAGCGCAAAATATCTTCATTGAGTTCGGGATTTTCGGGGTGATTTTCTGAAATATAAAGTCCGTCGGGCGCGACGAAATGGTCAATGACAAAAAAACGATTATTAGGCAAATCATATTCTCCCAATTTTTTGAAATTTTTATCAAAAATCAATATCGTACAAGGCTTGTAGGCATAAACATTTGCCATTGTCAAATTATCAATATTTCGCCCCTCCGGTACCGGTTTGAACAAAAAACGATAGTATCTTTTGCGATACGAGTCGTAAGTGATGATGAAATAATTGTAACATTCGGCAACAGACTTCGCATTGTCTTCATAATGAATACTTTTCGCAAGCGGCTCAATAACAGGATTTTCGCTCGATGCGGCGAGATGTTTTTCTAATTTTCCCTTACGAAAGGTATGCAAATAATGTGATGCGGGGAAAGAAAAAACAAAGCCTTTGTCGTCGGAGCAAGAACCAATTCGCGTATAGGCTAAATTCCAAAACCCGTTCACAAAATATTCTTCAGGATAGGAAAATTTTAGCTCATAGCTTTCTTTTTTAGCAATATTGTATGCCCAAAAAGGAGATTGTCGAAAAGCACCGGGCGAATTTATCGCATTCAAATTTATGGGAGAATCGCAGCAATTGTAATAAATATTGTTATCATTAGAGGATAATTTATGATTTAAACCGCCGGCAATGGTTAAATTTCTGTCTTTTTCGCCAAAACCTAAACGCGCATATACGGCACCTGTTCTGTCTGCAACATACAAGAATTGACTATTATCTCCTTTCAGTATCAGTGTGTCTTGTGAAAAGTGAAAAAAATCAAACAGCTCCCCGATTCGGTCGTTGTTTCTCTCATTGAACTTTACTTCGCGAATAAGCCCACCTTTTAAAAAATCGAAATACAGCAATTTAGCTTTTGTTTTATTTCGCAGGACAAGGTAATGTTCGCCTCCAAGCACAAAATAAGCCGGTTTGACTATATGACAACTTGTCGTAGAATCAAGTTTCAATTCAACAACGCGATTATTTTCAAGACTCGGCAAAGGTTTTGGGGGAATATACTCGGCTTTTTGGGTATTGCTTTTACAGGAAATAAAAAAAAATGTGCAAAGCAAAGAAAAAAGTAAATTGAATTTTAACATAAACAACTTGATTCTAAACGAATAAATGATGATTGAAAAAAAATTACGCCGTAGAGTAATTAGTTTTCGCTGCAAGGTATAAAAATTTACCAAAATAATATTCAATCTTAGGGCTTGTTCATAAAAAATTTGCTCGTTATTTTTACCATTTGAGGGCATGAATTTTAGCCAGGCGATGCAAGCAAAGTAATGCAAGCATCTTGCTTGCCTCATCAAAAACAAAGTTTGCGAGCAAGATGCTCACAATACACTGCTCAAAAATCAGATTTAATTTTTATGAACATGCCCTGTATCCAATCTAAGCCGGTCATTTAAAGGTAAAGGCCAAATCAAAAAGAAAAACCGAACTATTCCCCTTTTTATTCCCTAAAAGGATTATGCCGAAATATTTGCGTAGACTTATGCTAATTTTCACTCAGAACAGATTGAATATCCGTGCTTGCATCAATTTTGAAATAAGTGCTGTCACTGTCCCTTATTCGTACTAAAATCGGAAATCCTTGATTGAACGGATACCTTTTAAATAGTAAATTCGTATCAAGCGATACATTTACAGTTGTTAAATCATTAGAATTGCCGGCATGAAAGTTCAAAACTTTTTTAGAAGATGCCGTGAAAAAGACTTCTGTAATTATTTCTACCTTACTTTCTGCAAACTTTAAAGATTTTTTTACACAACTTTCACAACCGTCAAGCGGAATCACAAGAAAATACTTATTTTTGTCATTTGGCGCACAATTTTGAAAAAAAAGCATAAAACTAATCCAAAGAAACAAACCCCCATGTGTCCTCATTTTCGATTTTATTAAAATAAGTTTTTCCGTTATAAGAAAAATAATTTGTAACTCCGGTGTTTTTAGGCATTTGCATTTCAGTCAAAAGTGTACCTGCGGTAGTGTATATCAGAATAAAATTTTGTTTTTCTTCTGATGATGCAGCATTATATTTTTCGTTCTGCATAGCCTTTCTGTAAAAACGCACAATATTGCCATTTTCCAAAACATAAATACTGAAATACTCGTTGCTAAGTGCGTAATCAGCATTTGCATTGCCGCTACTTTCAGGTCGTTCAGTGCTAATGAAATAGCTACCCGCAAAAATTCTCGTCGTTTTTTCCTTAGAAACATCATACACATAAACCGAATCGGATAGAGGAAAAGAAAAATATATCTTTTTTTCTTTGGGTGAAAAAGCAGAATGAACATAAGCATCATGATTTAACAACGATTTTTGTGATGCGTAAATA